>CBFDBL010000221.1:0-8814 GCA_965603035.1 uncultured bacterium | reverse complement strand
CGCCGACGCCCTCGGCGGAGGCGGGCGGGTGGGGGCCTCACCGGACGAGGGAACCGCCCCGAAGCCACGTCCCGCCTTTCTCGCAAAGGCCCTCACCCGCCGCGGCGGCCGCCCCCAGGCGGCCGCACGGCGCCCTCTCCCGGGGGGAGAGGGCCAGAGGCTGCGTGCTTGCCGCGCGGTCAGGCGCTGAAGCGGATGTGCAGGACGTCGCCGTCGTGGACGATGTAGTCCTTGCCCTCGAGGCGCTCTTTGCCCGCGGCGCGGACGTCCTTGAAGGAGCCGTGCTCCCGCAGGTCGGCGACCTGGGCGACCTCGGCGCGGATGAAGCCGCGTGCCATGTCGGTGTGGACGCTGCCCGCCGCCTCCACCGCGGCGCTGCCGCGTGGGAGCAGCCAGGCGCGGACCTCCTTGTCGCCGCCGGTGTAGAAGGTGATCAGGTCGAGTGCCTCGAGGGTGGCGCGGACGAGCCTGTCCTCGCTGAGCTCGGTGAGGCCGTAGTCGGCCATGAAGGCCTCGCGGTCGCCGGGGTCGAGCTCGAGCAGCTCCTTTTCGAGCTCGGCGTCGATGGCGAGGGCGGGGCCGGCCTGCTCGCCCAGGGCGTCGAGGACGGCCTGCTCGTCGCCGAGGTGCTCCTCGCCGGTGTTGACGACGGCGAGGCTGGGCTTCTGTGTGAGGAAGCAGAAGCCGCGGAGCGCCCGCGCCTCGTCGTCGGTGAGCTCGAGGCGGTCGAGGGCGCCGACGGAGTCGAGCTGCGCGCGGCAGCGCTCGAGGAGTGCCAGCTCGGCCTTCTCCTCCTCCTGCTTGGGCGTGGGCTTCGTGACGGAATCGCGGAGGCGGTCGATCCGGCGCTCGATGATGTCGACGTCCACGATGAACAGCTCGGCGTTGAGGTCCGCGAGATCGCGGGCGGGGTCCACCGAGCCCTTGGGGTGGGGCAGGGCGTCGCTGGCGAAGGCGCGGACGACCTTCACGAGGCCGTCGGCGTCGCGCATGGCCTCGACCGCGTGCGGCTCGGGCTTCCCGCCGGTGAACAGGCCGCCGATGTCCACGAACTCCAGGTGCGCGTAGACCTTCCGCTTCGGCTGGAAGATCTGCTCGAACAGAAAGTCGAGGCGCTCGTCTGCCACCTCCACCGCGCCGACGTGGACGGAGCCCGGCGCGGCATAGGCCCCCGGCTCCTCGCGGCGGCCGGTCACGGCGTCGAAGAGCGTCGTTTTCCCCGACGCGGGGAGCCCGATCATGGCGATGCGCATGGCACGTGTCCTCGTCCTTCGTCCAGAACCCCACAAACAGAAGCACAACACCCTCCCTCTCCCGCTGGGAGAGGGCCGGGGTGAGGGAGAATAGGGACAGGCTGTCGCTGCCGGGGTTTTCTCCTGCTCGCCCCTCACCCTAACCCTCTCCCGGTGGGAGAGGGAACTTGATGCGGGAGCTTTCTCCTGTTCTCCGTCACCCTGACCCTCTCCCAGAGGGAGAGGGAAGGCGCTGTGGGGGTCTGGGGCAGTTCAGCGGCCCTCCAGGGCCTCGATGGACTTCTCGTAGAACTCCTGCTCGGGCCTCAGCCTCTGCTCCTTACAGAAGGCGGCCAGCTTGCGGTAGCGCCCGACGGGGTCGGCGCCGGTGATCCACCAGAGCTTGGCGACGCACTCGGGACAGCAGGCGATGGGCCGGCGGTCGCTCTCCTGGCGGTGGTTGCTGCCGCACATGTTGCACTCGTAGGCCGTGCAGTGGTGCATCGAGAACATGTGGCCCGTCTCGTGGGTCGCCGTCTTCATCGTGCGGAGCAGGCAGAGACGGAACGCGGCGGGGCTCTCGTCGGGGTCGCCGTTGCGGTAGAGGGACCACACGCCCACACGGGCGCGGAGCGAGGCCTGGCCGAAAACGAAGTTCCAGCCCCGCCCCGGCCACAGGTCGGAGGGGGTGAAGGCGATGTAGGCGACGGCGTCGGTGGGCAGACGGGGCTTGAGCACGTCGTCGAGCACGTAGGTCGAGAGGATCTGCTTGTCGCCCCAGGAGGGGTGGGTCCGCCGTGCGTGCTTGGGGATGAGCGACAGCGGCAGGTCGTCGCTTACCTTCACCGGCAGGCCGAAGTAGAGGCCCATGCACTCCGCGGTGAGCGTGATGATCCTGCGCTGGGTCTTGCCGAAGTCGCCGAGGGGCTGGACGTAGATCGTGCGGCGCTGCTTCGTCGGCCTGACGGGGTTGCAGCGGATGTACTGGCGGAAGGTCTGCCCCGGCTCGTGGTGGCGGTCGAGCCAGTCGCCTGGCTTCGGCTTGCCGAGCTTCGTGTGGAGCGGGCGGATGCGCCCGATCGCGGCCTCGATCTCCCGGAGCCTGGGGTCGGCCTCGGAGGTCGAGCAGCCGAGCAGCAGGACGAGGAGGGCGGCCGCGGCGGCCGAGAGGGTGTGTGGGCTCATGGCGTGGCTCCGGGCCGGCGGCATCAGGCGAGCGGGTCGAGGTCGAGCGCGATGTCGAGCGCGGGGGCGGAGTGGGTGATGGCGCCGACGGAGATCCAGTCCACCCCCGTCTTGGCGATGGGCTCGACGCGGTCCTCGGTGACGTTCCCTGAGGCCTCGAGGAAGGGCCGCGGGTCGTAGGCTCTGGCCATGTCGACGGCCTGGCGGAGGCGGTGGAGCGGCATGTTGTCGAGGAGGATGGCGTCGGCGCCGGCGGCGAGGGCCTGTCGGACCTGTTCGAGCGAGACGGCCTCGACCTCGACGAGTGTTCCCGGCGGGCTGTGCTTCCTGGCGGCGTCGATGGCGGCGGCGACGGCTCGTCCAGGCCAGCGGTGCTCGGCGAGGACGAGGTGGTTGTCCTTGATGAGCACCTGGTCGTAGAGGCCCATGCGATGGTTGTGTCCGCCGCCGGCGAGGACGGCGTACTTGACGAGGTAGCGCCAGCCTGGCGTGGTCTTGCGGGTGTCGAGGATCCTGGCACCGTGGCGTGCGGCCTTGCGCGCGAAGCGGTGGGCCATGGTGGCGATGCCGCTGAGGCGCTGGAGGTAGTTGAGCGCGACCCGCTCGCCGGCGAGCACGGCGATGGCGGGGCCGCGGACGGAGGCGATGATGTCGTCCTCGGCGATGGCCTCGCCGTCGTGCTTGAGCGGCTCGAGGTGCACGTCGGGGTTGATGTGGCCGAAGATGGCTGGCAGCAGGGGGATGCCGGCGAGCACGCCGGCCCTGCGGGCGACGAAGCGCCCGCGCGCGACGGTCTCGGGCGGGACGATGGCCTCGGAGGTGAGGTCGCCCGGCCCGATGTCCTCGCGCAGCGCGGCCTCGATGTGCTGTGCCACGCGCTCCACGTCGAGTTCGGGCACGGTCATGGCCGTCGCTCCAGGGGGCCGGGCGGTCAGGGGTGGATTGTAGCCTGGGGGGGATAGGGGAGTCAAGGAGCGGCCGTCCTCGGCTTCCTGCGGGCCTGGTAGTGCCAGAGTGGCCGATGTCCGATTCGGCGCAGTCGGAGAATAGGGACTTACGTCGACGGCGCGGGGGCTCGGCGCGTGCCGGCGTCAGCTCGGGTCGCCGTCGGTCGTGGGCGGGTCGGGGGGCTGGCCGAGGACCTTGCGGACCTTGCGTGCGAGGGTGTCGTGGGTGAAGGGCTTCTGGAGGAAGGCGGCGCCGGGCTCGAGGGCGCCGTTGCGTGCGGTGATGCCGTCGGGGTAGCCCGAGATGTAGAGGACGTGGGTGTCGGGGCGTCGCTTGGCGAGGCGCTGGGCGAGCTCGCGTCCGCCGACGACGGGCATGATGACGTCGGTGATGAGGAGGTGGATGGGCCCGTCGTGGCGTTCGCCGATGAGGAGCGCGTCGCCGGCGCTGCGTGCCTCGAGGACGGTGTATCCGCTTCGCTGGAGCATGGCTCGGGCGGCGCTGCGGACGGCGTCGTCGTCCTCGACGAGCAGGATGGTCTCGGCGCCGCGTGGTGCTGCGTCGGGCGGCAGCGGCTCGGGCTCGGGCCGTGGGTGGTCGGGGAGGCTGGGGAGGTAGACCCGCGCGGTGGTGCCGTGTGTGGGCGTGCTGTCGCAGGTGATGTAGCCGCCGCTCTGTCGGACGATGCCGTAGACGGTGGCGAGGCCGAGGCCGGAGCCGATGCCTGGCGGCTTGGTGGTGTAGAAGGGCTCGAAGATGCGCGCGAGGGTCTCGTCGTCCATGCCGGTGCCGGTGTCGGCGACGGCGAGGAGGACGTGGGGGCCTGCCTCGAGGTCGAGCTGTTGGCGGGCCGCGCGGTCGTCGAGCTGCACGTTGGCGGTCTGGAGGGTCAGGGTGCCGCCGTCGGGCATGGCGTCGCGGGCGTTGAGCGCGAGGTTGAGGACGACCTGCTCGAGCTGGCTCGGGTCGGCCTCGACGGGGTGGAGGTCGGGCTCGAGGTCCACCACGAGCGCGATGTGCTCGCCGATGATGCGTCGGAGCATCCTCTCCATGGCGGTGATGATGGCGTTGAGGTCGAGCACGGTGGGCTGGAGGACCTGGCGTCGGCTGAAGGCGAGGAGCTGGCGGACGAGCGCGGCGGCGCGCTGGGCGGCCCGGCGGACCTCGTGGAGGTCGAGGGCGAGCGGGTCGCGCGAGCTGAGTGCGGTGAGGGCCAGCTCGGTGTAGCCGCAGATGGCGGTCAGCAGGTTGTTGAAGTCGTGGGCGACGCCGCCGGCGAGCCGCCCGATGGCCTCCATCTTCTGGGCCTGGCGGAGCTGGCCCTCGAGGGCCCTGCGCTCGGTGATGTCGATGCCGGTGCCGATGACGTACTCGACGGCGCCCTGGTCGTCGAGCAGCGCGGTGTTGGACCAGGCGATGAGGCGGCGCTCCCCTCGCTTCGAGACCCAGTGGTTCTCGTAGCGGTTCGGGAAGTGGCCGGCCTTGAGCTGTGCGAACACCTGCCTGACGGCGTCGGCCTCCTCGGCCAGGAGCAGGAGGTTCCAGAAGGGCTTGCCCCGGGTCTCCTCGCAGGTGTAGCCGGTGGCCTGCTCGCAGGCCCTGTTGAACAGGACGATGCGGCCCTCGATGTCGAGGACGACCACGAGGGCCCCGATGGTCTCGACGATGGCCGAGCTGAAGGCGTGCTCGCGCCGGAGCGCGTCCTCGGCCCGCTTCTGCTTGGTGATGTCCTTGATGTGCTCGATGACGCCCAGGACCTCGCCATCGGGCGCCAGGAGCGGGTAGGCCGTCAGCTCGGCCCAGCCGCCGGTGCGGTGGCCGAGCGAGGGGAGGGGCACGACGGCCTCGTGGGGGCGACCGCTCTCGATGGCCCGCAGCGACGGGCACCAGGGACAGGGCGCCTCGAGCTCCTGGTAGGCCTCGTAGCACTTCCTGCCGACGAGCGGCATGGCGGCGGCATAGGCCTGCTCCATCCAGGCGTTGACCCGGGCGACGTTGAGGTCGCGGTCGAGGACCGAGATGCCGGCCTGGACGGCGTCGAGGACGTCGCCGAGGAGCCTCTGGTGCTCGACGAGCGCCTGCTCGGCCTCGCGCCGCTCGGTCACGTCGCGGGCCACCACCAGGATGGCCGGCGGGAGCCCCTCGGTGCTCACCACGGTGGGGAAGGCCTCGAGCCGGCATTCCTCGCCGTCGGGCCGGAGGACCTTGATGTCGATGGGGCCGACGGGCTCACCATCGAGGAGCCGGCGGAGCATGTCGAGGTAGGCCGGTACCTCGGCCTGGTCGATCGCGTCGAGCTCGCCGAGCGTCCTGCCGACGAGCTGCTTCCTGGTCAGGCCTGCGAGCTTCTCGGTCGCCGCGTTGCAGTCGAGGATCGCGCCGTCGGCGCTGACGAGGGTGATCGACTCGGGCGAGGTCTCGAAGAGCCTGCGGAACGTCTCGCCGCAGGGCTCGACGGCCCGCGGCGCGGGCTCCTGGCCGGGCGCTGGCTCGCCCGGCCGGTCGTCGGGGGGTGTCACTGCCGGAGTCCTCCGGGCACGTCCCTCTGCGCCGCGATGGGCGCGCGGCGAGGCCGCAAGGGTCTATCGAGTGCCTCAGTGTCAGATGATCGAGGGATGGACACGCGCCAGGGCCTGCGGCATCGGGCTGCCTGCGGCGCGCGCGACTCGGCCGCTGCCTCTCCTATGTGTGGTCGCCCTGCCTCCCAGGGCCCTCCCGGCCCGGGCGCTTCGGCCCGCACCGAAGCCGGCGAGGCTGCGGCACGTGCGGCCGCGGCCCGCAACCGACATCACGAGGAGGGGAGCCAACGCAGGCGGGACCACCATCACCCTCGCACCGTCCCGGCCGATGCACCGCCTGGGTGTGTCGCTGCTGTGCGGTTCCCTCAGTGGATGTACGTCGCGATGTAGCTCTTACTAGCGTACTCAGCGACCATCGTCTCGTCAAGTGGGTATCGCCCGAACCGGCGGCCGGCCTCGACCATGGCCCTGTAGTTCTCGGGCCGGACGGCGGGGTGGATGCTGTTGGAGCTGGCGAGGATGTGCCCGCCGCCGGGGCTGGCCTTCGCGAGCGTCTCCTTGACGGCCTCGACCACCTGCTCGGGCCTGCCGCGGCTCAGCAGCTCGCCGCAGTCCACGTTCCCACACAGCGCGATGCGGTCGCCGTAGCGCGTCTTGGCCTCGCCGATGTCCATCCCCGCCATCGGCTCGAGCGGGTCGATCGCGTCGATGCCGGCGTCCACCAGGTCGTCGAGCAGCGGCCAGATGTGCCCGTCGGTGTGCTTGATGAACGGCTTGCCGCACGCGTGGGCCACCTCGACGATCTCCCGCAGGTAGGGCAGACAGAAGGCGCGGAAGTGGGCGGGCGACATGATCGGCGCCTTGCGGTTCGCGTAGTCGTCGCCCGTGAGCAGGGCGTCGGCGCCCAGCGCCGCGGCCCGCTCGCACACCCGCCGCTTGTAGTCGGTGACGATGCGGGCCAGGCGGTGGGCCACCTCGGGCTCCATCGCGTAGGCCATCAGCAGCTTGTCCATGCCGTAGAGGTAGTGGGAGAACTCGAAGGCCTCGTGGCTGAGGAACACGATGCAGCGCTCGCCGCCGACCCTGGCCACCGCGGCCTCGAGAGCCTCGAGCCGGTGGTCGGCGTCGGGGTCGGGCGGGCTGTAGCGGTCGAGGTCGGCGGGGCTGTGGATGGGGCCGTCGATGCGGTAGGGGATGCCCGTGGCCGGGTCCGTGCGCCACACGATGCCCCACTCGTCGCGCACCGTCGCGGCATCGAGGGTCTCGAAGCGCTGCGTCTCGAACAGCGTCACGCCGTCGAGGTCCTCGAGCTCGCAGAACTCCAGGTACGAGACGCCCGGCCCGTGGAGCGCCTCGATGACGGGCGCGTTGACGATCAGCTCCCACATCGGCACCGTGTCGGGCTGCTCGCGCCGCAGCGCCGCCAGGCAGCGGTCCCGACCCGTCATCCGCGCGCTCCTCCTGCCTGTCCCGCACCCGCTGTCGCGGCCTCTTGGCTGGATGCTCGACCCTCGCCGCTGGGCACGCCGCATCCCCGTCACATGGGGATGCCGAGGATGGTGCCCTCGAAGACCATCTTGCCGTCCACGAAGCCCTGGGCCCTGAGCTTCGAGAGCCGGCGGGTCAGCACCTCGACCTTGCCGACGAGCACGAAGCGATCGCCCGGGGTGACCTGGCCGCGGAAGCGCACGCCGTCCATGCCGCCGAAGGCGATGAAGTCGGGCTTCTTCTCCGCCAGGTGGTAGAGCAGCACGCTGGCGGCCTGCGCCGCGACCTCGCACATGATGACGCCGGGCATGAGCGGGCGGCCGGGGATGTGGCCGCGGACCCAGAAATCGCCGTCCGTGAGGTCCTTGTAGGCGACGATGGTCCACTCATCGAGGTCCATGCACACCACGGCGGTGAGCTGCTCCATCTCGAAGCGCTGCTTGTTGACCTGGCGGATGGCCTCGATGTCGAGGGCGATCTGGCTGAAGTCGATGCTGGCGGGATCGACGATAGGCGGGGCGGGCACGGGCGGCGGTCTCCTCAATGCAGGTCAGCCGTGGCGGAGCGCCTCCTCGGCGTCGGGGTAGATCTCGAACTTGCGGTCGAACCGCGTGATCACGAAGGCGTCGAGCACTTGGGGCCGCACCGAGCACAGCCGCACCCGGCCCCCAAGCTCCCGGGCGCGGTTCCACAGCCGCATGAACTTCCCGAGCGCCGAGCTCGACAGCCGCTCCACGTCGTTGAGGTCGATCAGCACGTCGGGCGGACCGGCGCGCTCGAGCTCCCGATCGAGCTCCTCGCCCAGCTCGTTGATGTAGACCTGATCGGTGATGAGCGGGCCGGCCAGCCGCACGATCGTCGTGCTGCCGGCCTTGCGGACGCTGTACTTCGGATCGGCGGTCGCAGCCATTGCGCGGAGCCCTCCGTGCGGCGCTCAGTCGATGATCCTGGGCACCAGGTAGCAGCCATAGGCCTCGGCGGGCGCGTTGGCCGTCATGGCGTCGCGCGGCGCCGAGGGCCGCGGGGCATCGGCGCGGAACACGTTGCGGAGCCCCATGACGCACACCGTGGGCGGCACCGCCGACGTGTCGAGCTCGTCGAGCTTGCCCATGTAGCCCAGCACGCTCGCGAGCTGGGCGCCGAAACGCTCGCGCTCGTCGTCGCGCAGCGCGAGCCGCGACAGGTGGGCCACGTAGTCGATCTGCTCGCGGCCGAAATCCATCTCGCGCCTCTCTGCTCCCGCGTCGGGCCGCCATTGTAGCAGAGCGCCGGCGAAAAGCAAGCGCCCGCCCCGCCGCGATGCCCTCAAGACAAGTGTGCAATCCCGTCTGGGTATGCCTCCGTTGGGGTTATCGACCTCCGCATACCCGATGCAACGGGCCCCCACCAGCCCCGAGGCCCGCCTTCCGCGGCCCGCAGGCGCCGGGGGCGATGACGCAGGG
>CBFDBL010000220.1:0-8834 GCA_965603035.1 uncultured bacterium | reverse complement strand
CGCCGCTGTGCACGCTGAAGAAGTTCGCCAAGACGCCGAACGCGTGGCCGAAGCTCTGGAAGCACCACGCCGCCCAAGGCCAGGCCGACCGCATCAACGCGACGGCCCGCAAGATGGGCTGCCGCTTCCTCGACCGCTACGGCGGCAAGCTCTCCAGCGAGTGGATGTATGCCAAGAGCCTCCAGATCCTCGAGGAGGCACCGGCCGTCTACGCCGCTGCCGACCGCCTGCTCGAGGGAGCCGACTGGGTCGTGTGGCAGATGACCGGCGAGGAGAAGCGCAACGCCTGCACCGCCGGCTACAAGGCCGCCTTCGAGCCCAAGAAGGGCGAGTACCCGCCTCGCGACTTCTTCGCCGCCGTCAACAAGCGGTGGGCTGGCCTCGTGGACGACAAGCTCTCCCGCGACATCTATCCGCAAGGCGAGAAGGCCGGCGGCCTGACGCCTCAGATGGCCAAAGCACTGGGCCTGCTGGCCGGCACCGCCGTGGCCGTGGCCAACGTGGACGCCCACGTCGCCGTCCCCGCCGCCACCATCGTCAAGCCAGGCCAGATGCTCATGATCATGGGCACCTCGATCTGCCACATGGTGCTCGGCACACGCCCGCGGAAGGTCGAGGGCATGTGCGGCTACGTGTGGGAGGGCATCATCCCAGGCTACTACGGCTTCGAGGCCGGGCAGAGCGGCGCCGGGGACATCCTCGCCTGGTTCGTCGAGAACGGCGTGCCCCCCGCGTGCCACACCGAGGCCCGCAAGCGGAAGATGGACATTCACGGCGTGCTCGAGGAGAAAGCGGCCGCGCTCAAGCCCGGCGAGAGCGGCCTGCTCGCCCTCGACTGGCTGAACGGCAACCGCTCGATCCTCGTGGACGTGGACCTGTCGGGCATGGTGCTCGGCCTGACCATCGCGACGAGGCCCGAGGAGATCTACCGGGCGCTCATCGAGTCGCTGGCCTTTGGCACTCGCAAGATCATCGAGGCCTTCGACGGCCGTGGCGTGGCGGTGGACGAGCTCTACGCCTGCGGCGGGCTGCCCTACAAGAACAAGCTGCTCATGCAGATCTTCGCCGACGTCACAGGCCGCCGCATCAAGGTCGCCCGCAGCGAGCAGACCTGCGCGCTCGGCTCCGCCATGTTCGGAGCCCTCGCCGCGGGCAGGAAGGCCGGCGGCTACGACACCATCGAGCAAGCGGCCCGCAGGATGGCAGCCGTCCGCAGAGAGCAGTTCCGCCCGAAGAGGGCCGCCCAGCGCGTCTACGACAGGCTCTTCGCCGAGTACGACCGGCTCCACGACTACCTCGGCCGTGGCGAGAACCCCGTCATGAAGTCCCTCAAGGCCCTCCACTTCGAGCAGGCCGGCAACTAGACTCGAGAGGCCCCCCTGATGCTAGAGGATCTCAAGGCCCGCGTGTGCAAGCTGAACGCCATGCTGCTCGCCGAGCGGCTGGTCACGAGCACGAGCGGCAACGTCTCGGGCCGCGAGCCCGAGCAGCCTGAGTTCGTGGTCATCAAGCCCTCCGGCGTGCCCTTCGACGAGCTGACGCCCGCGGACATGGTCGTGACCGACATGGCCGGCGAGGTCGTGGAGGGCGAGCTCCAGCCGTCGGTGGACCTGCCCAACCACCTCTACCTCTACGTCCACAAGCCCGAGCTGATGGGCGTGGTCCACACCCACTCGAACTACGCGACGGCCTTCGCGGCGCTCGGCATGGCCATCCCGTGCTGCACGACGGCCATCGCCGACGAGTTCGGCGGCAGCATCCCCTGCGCGCCCTACGCCTCGAACGAGGCCGAGAACATCGGGCGCTCCATCCTCGACGCCATGGCACGAGCCCCGGCCGTCCTGTGCGGCAACCACGGTGTCTTCGCCTTCGCCGAGAGCCCCGAGAAGGCTGTCAAGGCTGCCATCATGTGCGAGGACAACGCGCGCACCGTCTACCTGGCCTCCATGCTCGCCATCGCACGTGGCCTCCCGCAGCCCCGTCCACTGCCCGACGACGAGGTCGCGAAGTGGTGGGGGCGCTACCACTCCTGGTACGGCCAGCCAGGCGAAGAGCCCACCTGATACGCGGCGCGCTTGCATCCCAAGGCCCAGTGCGAGGGTCCACCGCAACACCCACCGCGTGGCGGGCAGGGGCGGTCGTGCGTCCCAGAGAGGCGCGGTGGATGGTGGGTGCCGCTACGGCGTTGCCTGGCGGGGCTCGCCGAGGTGGTCGGTGTAGATGACCGGGCGGCGCGAGATCGCGGCGAGCGCGTGTGCGGCCTCGAGGCGGACGAAGGGATCGGGGTCGTTGAGAAGCGGGTCGAGGGCAGGAACGGCTCGGATGGTGCCGATGGCCCCGAGCGCGGCTGCCGCTGCTCCGCGGGTGTAAGGCGAGCGATGGCTGAGGGCGACGAGCAGGGCCTCCACGGCCTCGGTGTTCGCCAGCGCCGGCACGGCGGGGCCCTGGAGGACGGGCGATTCGAGCAGCCTGACGAGGTCGGCCGCCGCCGCCTTGCCCTGGAGGCGAGCGTAGGGGGCCACCGTCTCGCGGCGCAGGTCGGCGGGCAGGGGCGAGTGCCACAGCGCGCGGAGCAGGCTGGCGACTCCCTCGCTGCGCAGCGCCGCCAGCGCCGGGGCGTAGGGCGAGCCGGCCGGCGCTTCGCCCACGGCGCGCTCGACCTCCGCGTCCCAGATCGGCCCCACGCCCGCTGCTGCGCGGACGGCCGCGACCCAGAGCTGACGGCCTTCGGCGCTGCGCAGCCGCTGCGGCTCCGCCAGGCCACGCCACAGGATGGCCACGATGGCCCTGCCCGCCTCGTGCCAGCCGAGCTCGCCCGCTGTGCGCACCACCGCGGCGCGAGTGGCAGGGCTGAGCCTGCCCGCCTCCAGAAGCTGGACGAGCTTGAGCGCGGCAGCCTCGCTGCGCCGGGCGATGAGCGCCTTCGCCGCGCGCTCGGCCAGCTCGGGTGCCATCGCGGGGTCGAGGAAGCCTCTGAGCACGGGGCAGGCCCGCTCGTCGTTGAGCGCGGCGAGGTACTCGGCGGCGGCCAGGCGGATGGCCGGGTCCTCGTGGCCGAGCCACTGCGCCATCGCGGCCCGGACGCTGCGCGAGCGGATGACGGTCAGCGCCTCGACGAGCGGGGCGGTGGGGTGGCGCTCGGTCGCTGCGCAGATGGCGCGGGTCGCCTCGGGCGTGCCGGCTTTCGCCAGGACCCGCGCCGCCTCGGCCTGGAGTGGCGGCTTGCCTTTGCGCAGCACGCGCAGCACGCGCGAGTCGGTGCCGCGGTAGCCGATGTCGCCGAGAGCGCGGAGCGCGGCCAGGGCGAGCTCGGGATCGTCCACGCCCAGGGTGTCGAGCAGCGCCTCGGCGGCGGCGCAGCCGCCAAGGCGGCGCAGCGCGCCCACGATGGCCAGGCGCACCTCCGCTTCCGCCTCGGAGCGGAGCGCCTCGGCCAGAGTCGTTGCCGCGGCCTCATCGCCGTTGCCGAGGGTGGAGGCGACCGCGGCGCGCACGAGCGGGTCCGTGTCGCTGCCGAGCGCCTGGGCGAGGCTGGGCAGACTCAGAGGCAGGCTGCGGCCCACCACCCGCGCGGCGGCGCGCCGCACCTCCGGATCCGGGTCGGCCGCCAGCACCTGCTGGACGATGGGGCGCGCCTCCGCGGCGAAGTCGGCTGCGATGGCGAGCGCGCCAGGCCGGTCCGCGTCGGCCCGGGCCAGCGCTGCCTCGAGCGCCGGCAGGGCCGCCCCGGGATACGGGACGGCCAGTCGGAGCAGGGCGAGGGCGGCGTCGTCGGTCTTTGCCTTGGCCGCGAGCGAGGCCAGGTGTGCGGCGAGCTTGGGCTGCTGCGCGATGAGTCGGGCGGCGAGCCAGCGTGCCATCGGGTCGTCGAAGCCGTGGCGCGCCAGTGCTGCGAGCCTCTCGCGCGGCGGGCGGGGGGCGCCGCGCGGCTCCAGCGGCGCCGCGCGCCTGGCGTGGGTCGGGAGCAGCGCCGAGCCGGCGCGCCCATCGGGCGCGAGCGCCTCGATGAACAGGGCGTACGACTTGGCGAGCAGGCCCTCCTCGAAGCCCGCCTCGAGCTCGCCCTGGGCGCTCGTGGCGTCGCCGCCGTGCCACTGGAGCGTGTGGCGCTGGACGCCGGCCGGCGGCAGGCCCTGGAAGGTCGGGCGGAGGAGCTCGGTGTGCACGATGCTCTGCACGCCGGCGCCGAGCCTGTCGCGGGCGGAGATGCCGAAGCCGCGGCCCGACCACTCGCCCTGGCGCACCCACAACAGACGCGTGCCGACCTCGAGGGTGCGGCCGCCGGGCTCGACGCCAACCACGGCGCGGCCCACCTCGACCGCGCCCGCGTGCACCTGCACGAGCGCCGCGCGGATGGGGTCGTGGTGCTCCGGCAGGACGGTCAGCCGCAGCCCGCGCGCCCCAGCCCACACCGGCACCGACTGCCGCTCGACGAGGCCGCCCGAGCGGACCGTGAGGGCCACGGGGCCGCCGCCACGCGGCGCCGCGACGAGCGCCTGGAGGCGAGCGCCCCGCTTGCACCACGGCCGCGCCGTCAGCAGGCTCGGGCCCGACGCGCCGCTCCACGGCACGGCCCCGTTGCCCTGCACCACCCACACGACGGCCCGCGAATCGCTGTCCCGCACCCGCGCCGTGAAGGCGTAGCGGCCGGGCTTCGACGCCGTCACGACGAGCCGGCGATCGGCCAGGGCGGCGACGGGAGCCTCGAGGACCTGGAAGACGTGCTGGCGGCCCGCAGGCTCCTCGTAGGTGAGCGTGCAGACGGCGCGCTCCTCCCTCTGGGCCTGCGGCGGCAGCGACGTGGCGAAGGTCAGGCTGAAACGCTCCGACGGCGCCAGGAACGCGGCGTCGGACTCGACGGCCAGCAGCGGCGCCGCACCGAGGAGCAGGAACTCCGCTGTCCTGCGCACGCTCCCGCCCTGCGGCCCGGCCACGACGGCCTGGACGGCGCACACGAGATCGCTCAACGGCAGCTCGTCGCGGCCGGGCCGCCACGTCAGCTCGAGCTTGCCGTCCTTGTCCGTGGTGGCCTCGGCGGGGAAGCCCACGGGGAGTGGCACGACGCGGGCATCGTCCAGCGGCGCCGTGCTGCGCACCCAGGCGGGCGTGCCCTCGAGCGACACCGGGTAGCCCCAGCTCAGCAGCCGCACCCGCGCGCCCGCCATCGGCTTGCGGTCCGCCGTGCTGGCGGCGAGGCTGAGCGTGACGGCGTCGCCTGGGGACAGCACGGCCCGGTCGAGCGACGCCTGGAGGCGGAACGGCAGGGGCCGCCGCGGCAGCACGCGGAACAGCTCGAACTCCCGCGGCTCCGCCAGCGGCTCGTCCTCGAGCCACGCGACCACCACGTACGGGCCGCCAGTGGCTCCGCTGGCCAGGAGGAACGCATCGGAGAAGGCCCCGACCGCGCTCGTCCGCACCCGCGCGACGCCCGTCGTGTTCCCCACCGGGTCCAGGAGCTCGAGCCGGATCGGCGCGTTGCCGACCGGGGCGAGGCGGAGGCCGTCGCGGCGCTGGAGCACGCCAGTGAACTCGGCCCGCTGGCCCGGGTGGAAGGCGGCGCTCTGGGAGCGAAGGGTCAGACGGAAGCTGGCGTCGCTGTGGTCGAGGTCCCTGCGCGCCGTCGCCAGGGCGTAGTGGTTGTTGTGGACCGCTACCGCCGTCGCGACGACCGTCGGGGCGAAGCGGTCGCGCACGAGCGACGTGTGCCATCGGCCCGTCGCATCGGTCGTGCCCGATGCACTGAGCACGCGCTCGCCGCCTAGCCGCTCGGTGCGGTAGACGACGCGGACGAACGCGCCCTGCACCGGCTGCCCGCTCCTGGCGTCGGCGCACAGCACCTCCAGGTCGCTGTCGTCGAGCAGGAGGGCGAGGCGTAGCCGCGAGGCCAGCACCAGGCCCACGTGGGCCTCGCCACGGGATTGCGCGCGGACGACGTAGGCGCCGGGGCGGGCGATGGGCACCTGGCCGCCGGCCAGCGACGCCGCGTCCACGAGCACGCGGCGGGCGAGCAGCGCCGGCCGGGGCTCCCAGTCCTCCAGCCACGGGGCAGGCTCCGGGCGGTCGATCTCGAGCAGGTCGATCCGCCACATCTCGAACGCCGCGCCGGCGCGCAGCGGCCACGGCAGGGCGGCTTGCCCCGGCACCCGCTCGACGAGCACAGGCGGCCACGAGGCCACGGCGCGCGCGCCGGGCCGGACGACCGTCGGCGGCTCCGGTGCAAGAGGCGGGGGACAGCCAGCCAGCGCGAGCGCCAGCAGCACGACCCGCACGTAGCGAAGATGGCGAACTACCTGCATCCTGGGCCTCTCGCTGACGTGGCCCCGCGGCCGACCTCGAGCCTGGCGTCTCCTCTCGCCGGCGTGGCCCCCGGCGCTCCGTTGCGTATTCTACGTCGGCCCGGGTGCCTGTCAACCGCCTTCGGCGCGCGCGGTCGAGGCGGGTGCGAGCCCGACGTACAATCCGGTGTGCAATTGCCTCTGTGGTGAGGAGGGGCCAGGGCTTTCCGACGGGTTGCCAATGCGACCGGAGCGTTCCGCAGCAGGTTCCTGGCGTACCGCCAGCAGTGCCTGGGACCGCTTCTGGGGTCCCGACACCCTCTGGCAGGCCACCCGCAGACGAGCCGGCTGAGAAGGAACCGCTATCAGGGGCCATACTCTCGCTGACCGGGCGCATTGACATCGAGGCCCCTGCGGCTAGAATGGGCGTGCGGAGCGTTGCAGGAAGGAGAGCCTCGTGAGCCACCCCGAGAGCACGGACGACGGGCTCCGCAAGGAGCGGCTCGAGCGCCGCCGTCGGCGCGCGGCAAGCCAGCAGCAGACCAACATCGCGATCACGGTCGGCGGCGCCGTGCTGGCGCTGGCCATCGTCGTCATCATCCTGATCAGCTCGCGGTCGAACGAGCCGCCGCCCGAGGTGCGCGCCCTGGAGGAGAAGGCGGAGGCCGAGCGGCTCCAGAAGCTCCTGCCGAAGCAGGTGCCTACCGTCCTGCGCCGCAAGAAGACGGAGGATGAGCTCGAGGAGGAGAAGCGCAAGCGCCTCCACGGCAAGGGCCTCACCGGCAAGGCCCTGCGCGGGCAGATCGACAAGGAGTACCACGCCGCGCTGCGGCGCTCGCGCATCTACAGGAAGCGGGGCGAGTACGCCCAGGCGATCGAAACCCTCGAGCAGCTCTCCGAGCGCTACGACGACGAGGAGCTGCGCCTGCGCGTGCAGCCCGAGCTCGACGAGCTGCTCGAGCAGGCCCGCGACGCCTTCGCCGACGCCAAGCGCCACGCCGAGTCGCTGGTGAGGAACCACGAGTACAGGGCCGCGCGCAAGCACCTGCTCGACTTCGTGGCGACCTGTGGCATGGAGGCCTACGCCGAGGAGGCGCGCGAGCTGGGCGACAAGTTCATCGGGCAGCGCGCCGCCTACCTCGCCCAGCACTACCGCGAGTCCATCGAGCCCATCGACGCGCTCGTTCCCCAGTGGAAGATCACCGAGGCCCTCGACCAGGCGCTCAAGCTCAGCTTCGACGAGCCCGAGTACAAGGACAAGCATGCCAGGCGCGTGGCCGAGCTGCGGGCGCTCGTCGAGCTCCAGACCAGGATGATCGACAAGATCAACCGCGCCATGCCGCGCGTCAGCAAGCGCGCCATCCGCGCCCCCGGCATGGCGGGCGAGATGTCCGACGCCAGCGTCACCGGCTTCAAGGCCGAGACCAGCGACGGCAGGGAAGAGCAGTACACGTGGGACCAGATCGGCCCCGAGGCCGTCATGCGCCTGGCGCTGCTGTGCGGCGACCAGAAGGACCCGCAGCACCGCCTGGCCGTGGCGCGCTTCCTGACCGAGGTGGGACACCTCAAGCGCGCCCGCATCCAGCTCAACGCCGCGAAGAACCTCGGCGCCGACATCGCGGCCGACGCGGAACGCCTGAGCGCGCGTGAGGCGGCGATGGGGGAGGGCGGCTAGCCCGCCTCGAGCCCCGAGCCCACAGCCCAGTGAGGGACGTGCATGCGAAGGCGGCGGCCTGCCGCGAGGCGAGCTACATGCCGAGGCGGAGGATGCCGTAGGCGAGGTTCGCGCCGAGGTAGATGGCGGGGACGGCGAACATGGCGGCGCGCGGGCTGGCCTGGGTAACGTGGCGGAACACGCGGTAGATGATGAGCACCTTGGCCGGCGCGGCCACGGCGAGCGCCACCGTCAGGGCGAACGCCCCCACGAGGCTCGACGGGATCCACAACAGGGCGAAGAGCAGCAGCCCGAGGGTCGCGGTCGGGATCGAGGCCAGGCCCAGCAGCACCAGCCCGTCGATCCAGTCGGCTGGGCTCTTGAGGACGGGCCCGAAGGCGATCATAAGGGCGGCGAACGAGATGCCGTAGAGCACGAGAGCGTGGAGCAGCGCCTTGCCGAAGACCGCCCAGCCGCCGGCGCCATTCACCTGGATGAAGGGGACGGCCGGCTGGTGGAGGCTGAGCAGGGCGAAGGTGATGACGCCGAGCACGATCCAGGCGATCGCGAAGCACAGCGGCTTGCGGCTCGCGACGGCGATGAGGCCCTCATCGGGGTCGCGGACGATGGCGACCAGGTCGCTCCAGAAGCTCTTGGCGAGCTCGGCTCCCGGGATGGGGGCGGCGGGCGGCGGGGGGACCTCCTTGAGGGCCTCGGCGAAGGCCTCGACCTCGCCGACGGGGTCCCAGCTCGCCATGCCCTCCTTCCACACGTAGTTGCGTGCGGTGAGCTCGCGGCGGGCGATCATCGCCTCGATCTCGTCCTCGGGGAATGGCCCCTTCTGCTCGCCGCCGATGCCGATGTACCACATCGCGTCTGCCATGGGTAGGTCCCTCCTTGGCTTG
>CBFDBL010000219.1:0-8841 GCA_965603035.1 uncultured bacterium | reverse complement strand
CCGGGCCGTCGAGCTGCTCGGGCGCAGCCGCGACCTGCGCGTCACCATGTACCTCGTGCTCGCCGCACTCGAGCTCGAGGGCCTCAGCGGCCTGCGCGACGGGCTCGCGCTCGTGCGGCGGCTCCTGGAGACCCACTGGGAGCACCTCTTCCCCCAGCTCGACCCCGAGGACGACAACGACCCGACCGAGCGCATCAACGTCATCGAGGCCATCGCACAGCCCGAGGGCAGCTTCGGCGACCCCATGCGCTTCATCCACAGGCTCCGCGAGGCGCCCCTCACCGACTCGCGCCAGCTCGGCCGCTTCAGCCACCGCGACCTGCTCATCGCCGCCGGCGAGCTGCCCTGGCCCGACGACGCCGAGGGCGACCCGCCCACCACCGCCCTCATCGACGGCGCCTTCGAGGACACCCCCACCGACTGGCTCCAGCAGGAGGCCCAGGCCGCCGCAGAGGCCAACGAGCACATCAACGCCATCGACACCTTCCTCGTGGACACCGTCGGCGCCGACCGCGCCGCGCAGCTCGACCCGTTCAAGAAGACCCTCGCCGACGTCGCCGCCCGCCTGTCCGAGCAGCTCGCGCGCCGCGGCTACAGCGCCCCGCAGGTCGGCGAGGTCGCCGAGGCGGCAGCCCCCGGCGCCCCCGCGCAGGCGCTCACAGGGAACATCACCTGCGCCGAGGACGTCGTGCGGACCATCGACAAGATCTGCAAGTACTACGAGAAGCACGAGCCGTCGAGCCCCGTGCCCCTGCTCCTGCGGCGCGCGCAGCGACTCGTGGCCAAGAGCTTCGTCGAGGTCATGCAGGATCTCTCGCCGCAGGCCATGCAGCAGATCGAAATCATCGCAGGCATTGACACGGCGGCGCAGCAGTAGTAGAATCGGTGACGCCAAGGAGGTCGCGTCCGGCTCCGGGAGGTCTTCCGCCCACTGGGAGAAAGGGAGAGAGGCTCATGGCCACACGGGAAAGCAGTCAGAAGTTCATTGCGCGCAACAGGGCACCGCGCGTGCAGATCGAGTACGACCTCGAGCTGTACGGGGCAGAGAAGAAGATCAACCTGCCCTTCGTCATGGGCGTGATGGCCGACCTGTCGGGGAAGCCCGCCGAGGACCCGCCCGGGGTCGGCGAGCGCAAGTTCCTCGAGATCGACGTCGACAACTTCGACGACCGGCTCCGCGCCGCGAGGCCGCGGGTCGCGTTCCAGGTCCCCAACGTCCTCACCGGCGAGGGCAACATCAGCGTGGACGTGACCTTCGAGTCCATGGACGACTTCTCGCCCGCCGCCGTCGCCCGCAAGGTCGACTCGCTGAACAAGCTGCTCACCGCACGCACCCAGCTCGCAAACCTTCTGACCTACATGGACGGTAAGGGCGGCGCCGAGCAGCTCGTTGCCAAGCTGCTCCAGGACCCGACCCTGCTGCGGGCCCTGGGCTCGGCGCCCAAGCCCGACGACCAGCCCGCCGAAACCGCTGAGCCGCAGGAGGGTTCCGATGGCTGATCCCGAGCAGCAAGCACAGGCCCAGGAAGCTGCCGCACCCGCGGCAGAGGAAGTCAGCGAGTTCGAGGCACTCCTGCACAAGGAGTTCAAGCCCAAGACCGACCGGCGCCGCGACGAGATCGAGAGCGCGGTCCGCACCCTCGCCGGGGAGGCGCTCGCCGCCACCCAGCTCGTCTCCGACGACGCCGTCCGCACCATCGAGGCCATCGTCGCCGAGATCGACCGCAAGCTCTCCGAGCAGCTCAACCTCATCCTCCACCACGACGAGTTCCGGAGCCTCGAGGGCACCTGGCGGGGCCTCCACCACCTGGTCAACAACACCGAGACCGACGAGACCCTCAAGATCCGCGTCCTCAACATCTCGAAGCGCGAGGTCGGCCGCACCCTCCGCAAGTTCAAGGGCGTCAAGTGGGACCAGAGCCCCCTGTTCAAGAAGCTCTACGAGGAGGAGTACGGCACCCCGGGCGGCGAGCCCTACGGCTGCATCGTCGGCGACTACTACTTCGACCACAGCGCGCCCGACTGCGAGATCCTCGCCGGCATGGCCCAGATCGCCGCGGCCGCCCACGCGCCCTTCCTCGCCGCCGCACAGCCCACCCTCATGAACATGGAGTCCTGGCAGGAGCTCGGCGACCCGCGCGACCTCACCAAGATCTTCCAGACCGCCGAGTACGCGCCCTGGCGCTCCCTGCGCTCCAGCGACGACTCCCGCTACATCGGCCTCACCATGCCGCGATTCCTCGCCCGGCTGCCCTACGGCTCGAAGACCAGCCCCGTCGAGGAGTTCGACTTCGAGGAGGACACCGAGGGCGCCGACCACAGCCGCTACTGCTGGGCCAACGCCGCCTTCGCCATGGCCGTCAACGTCAACCGCGCCTTCAAGATGTTTGGCTGGTGCTCGCGCATCCGCGGGGTCGAGAGCGGCGGCATGGTCGAAGGCCTGCCCTGCCACACCTTCCCGACGGACGACGGCGGCGTCGACATGAAGTGCCCCACCGAGATCGCCATCACCGACCGCCGCGAGGCCGAGCTCGCCAAGAACGGCCTCATCCCCTTGAGCCACTGGAAGAACACCGACTACGCCGTCTTCGTCGGCGCCGAATCGCTCCACTCGCCCGCCGAGTACACCGACCCCGACGCCACCGCCAACGCCAAGCTCGGCTCCAGGCTCCCCTACCTGTTCGCCACCTGCCGCTTCGCCCACTTCCTCAAGTGCATCGTCCGCGACAAGATCGGCAGCTTCAAGGAACGGGGCGACATGGAGCGGTGGCTCAACGAGTGGATCATGCGCTACGTCGAGCCCGACCCCTCCAACGCCACCGAGGAGGCCAAGGCCCGCCGTCCCCTCGCTGCCGCCGAGGTGGTCGTCGAGGACGTCGAGGGCGACCCCGGGTACTACGCCGCCAAGTTCTTCCTGAGGCCCCACTACCAGCTCGAGGGCCTCACCGTGTCGTTGCGACTCGTCTCCAAGCTGCCCTCTGTCAAGGAGGGCTAGCCCCTGTCGTGGCGACTCGAGCGGCCAAGCAGGAGCGGGGGAAGCTCGAGGCGCCTGGTCGTTCCCTGATACCGGCGCCCGAAGTGCGGCGCCACCCTTGCCAGAGGAGGGCAAGTAATGGCGTATGATGGGTACCTGAAGATCGAGGGGATCAACGGAGAAAGCACGGATTCGAACCACCCGCAGTGGGTCGAGATCGTCTCGTTCCGCCACGACGTGTCGCAGCCGGCAGGCAGCGCCACCAGCCGTGTGGGCGGTCGCACCGGCGCCCGCGTCAACATCGCCGACTTCACCATCAGCAAGGTCCTCGACATCTCCACGCCGCTCCTGCACCGCTACTGCTGCGACGGCACCCACGTCGGCACGGTCATGATCGAGCTGTGCGAGGCCGGCGGCGAGGCCCACATGTACATGCGCTGGACCCTCACCGACGCGATCATCAGCTCCGTCAAGCCCAGCGGCGTGGCCAACGAGGAGGTCTTCGCCCGGCCCATCGAGGAGGTCTCCTTCAACTTCGGCACCATCCAGTGGGAATACGTGCCCATGACCCACGCCGGCAAGCCCGGCAGCGGCATCATCCACGGCTGGAGCCTCGTCGAGAACAAGCGCATGTAGCCTGCCCGGCAGGCCCGCATCGGCCCCGAAGTGACGCAGCGCGCGCCGCCCGAAAGCCCTGGCCGCCTCGCCGGGCCGAGGCGGCGCGCCCTGCCGGCCCTCCCGGCCCCCACGGATGGGGCCGTCGCGGCGCGCGCGGTGCGCATGTGAGTCCTTAGCAAGAGGACCCAGAACGATGCCGACCCGACGAGACGACTCGGACCTTTCCGTGGGCCAGATGCGCTTCGATGCCTACGCCAAGATCGAAGGCATCAAGGGCGAGTGCACCGACCTGGGGCACAAGGAGTGGATCGAGATCCTCAGCATGCGCTGGGGCGTCAGCCAGCCGTCGGGTACCGGTGGCGGCGGCAGCCTCGCGGAGCGCGCCGACTTCGACGACTTCACCTTCGTCAAGGTCCTCGACAAGTCCTCGCCCATCCTGTACAGCTACTGCGCCCGGGGCAGCGAGCTCTGCCAGGCCGCGCGCGAACACCGCCGCTTCGCCGTCATCAAGCTCAAGAAAGCCATCATCAGCCGCGTCCGGCTCCTCAACACCGTCGCACAGTTGAGCGCCCCCAGGCCCCTCGAGGAGGTCTCCTGCCGCTACCAGAAGATCGAGTGGGAGTACACCCCCATCGACCACACCGGCAAGCCCGGCGGCATGATCCAGAGCGGCTGGGACCTCGCGGCCAACACCCCTAGTTGAGCCGTCTGACCCCCTTGGCGTCCCTCCGAGCCCCGCGGCCAACAGGCCAGCGAACCTGGCGGCCCCGCGGCGGCGCGATCGCGGCGACCTCACAACCATGGCCGATACCCCTCAGCCCGAGCGCGTCGTCTGCGAGCTACGGCTGCGCCTCGGCGGCGAGATCGTCGAGTGCGAGGCCAGCATCCCCGCCGCACGCATCCGCCTCGTCGACCTGCTGCCCACCCTCCAGGGCTTCACCAACGCCATCGTCGCCGCCGCCGTCCGCCAGGTCGAGCGCGAGGGCAGGACCGTCTCGTGCCGCAAAGGGTGCGGGGCCTG
The DNA here is from genome assembly GCA_965603035.1 of uncultured bacterium. Taxonomy (GTDB): domain Bacteria; phylum Planctomycetota; class PUPC01; order DSUN01; family DSUN01; genus CAZDNN01. The sequence continues at coordinate 4,228 of CBFDBL010000219.1, read as the reverse complement.
CTGCCGCCAGCCCGTCCCCATCGCCGAGGCCGAGGCCGTCCAGCTCGCCGAGCTCGTCGACGCCATGCCGCCCGAGCGGCGCGAGCGCATCCGCCGCCGTTTCCGCGACGGCATCGAGCGGCTCGCCGCCGCCGGCCTCCTCGACGCCGTCCGCGCCGCCCCCAGCACCGACGCTCGCGAGGCGCGCGAGCGGCTCGGCCTCGACTACCTCCGCCAGCAGATCCCCTGTCCCTTCCTCGACGACGAGTCCTGCTCCATCCACCCCCATCGCCCGCTCGCCTGCCGCGAGTACCTCGTCACCTCGGCCCCCGCACACTGCTCTGCCCCCGGCCCGAGCAAGATCGACCGCGTCGCGCTGCCCGCCAAGCTCTCCGTCGCCCTCTATCGCTTCGGCGATGGTGCAGCCGAGGCTCGCCCCCGGTGGCTGCCGCTCCTCTTCGCGCTCGAGTGGGCCGCCAGCCACCCCGATGCCTGCACGAGACGCTCCCGGGGCCGCCGCCTCTTCCAGCGCTTCCTCCGCCTCCTCTCCACCGACCCGCCGCCGGCGAGCTAGGCTGCCGCGCGACTGGGCGGCGGGCTTTCCTCGATCCGCTCTCGACGTGTTGCGCGCGCTGGGGTGGCGGGCTACAATGGCGCACAGCGGCGATGGCGACACGCTGACCGGCAGCGCGGCGGCGTCACCCCGCGCACGTTTGGAGGATGCTCTATGGCCTACGACGGTTTCCTCAAGATCGGCGATCTGGTGGGGGAGAGCAGCGATCTCGCGCACCGAGGCTGGATCGAGATCCTGTCGTTCGAGCACGAGACGAAGCAGCCGACCGGGCCCATGGTGAGCATCATCGGCGGGCGGACGGGCGCCCGCGTGGCCATGGGCGACTTCAAGGTCACGAAGATCATCGACCGATCGACGCCCGACATCCAGGTCTACTGCTGCGACGGCTCGCACATCGAGGAAGTCAAAGTGGTACTCAGGGAGTCGGGTGGGACGCCGGTCGAGTTCATGAAATGGACGTTCGGGCACGCCATCATCAGTTGCGTCAGGCAGGTCGGTCGAGGCAACGAGGAGACCTACGCCCGCCCGATCGAGGAGATCTCCTTCAACTTCAGCAGTGTGCGCTGGCAGTACACCCCGCAGAGCGGAGGCGGCAGTGCCGAGGCCATGGTCGAGGGCGGATGGGACCTCGAGCAGAACAGGAAGCTGTGATCCCGCATCCCTGGCAGGGAGGGGCAACGCAGCCCGCCCGCGTTTTTTCCGTGGCGCACACGTCTTGCGCGCCGGGGAGTTGTCCACTAGAATAGGCGCGCGCAGGGGTACCCACTGCCTCTTACAAGGGGAAACCACATGCCTGCCGACCCCGGGGAACTGCTCGCGGAGGGGAAGCTCGACGAGGCGCTCGCCGCGCTCACCAGCGAGGTGCGGGCGAAGCCCGCCGACCATAAGCTCCGCATCTTCCTCTTCCAGCTCCTGTGCGTCCGCGGCGACTGGGAGCGTGCGATGACGCAGCTCAACGTCGCTGCCGACATGCACGCCGACAACATGCTCATGGCCCAGGTGTGCCGCCCGGCGCTCAACTGCGAGGCGCTGCGGGCCGAGATCTTCGCCGGCCAGCGCGCCCCGCTGCCGTTCGGCGAGCCCGAGGAATGGGTGGTGTGGCTCATCCAGGCCAGCCAGCTCCTCGCCCAGGGCGAGCTGGCGGCGGCCGCCGAGCTGCGCGACCGCGCCTTCGAGGCCGCCCCGGCCGTCGCGGGGGCCATCAACGGCACGCCCTTCGAGTGGGTGGCCGACGCCGACACCCGGCTCGGCCCGATCCTCGAGGCCATCGTCGAGGGGCGCTACTACTGGATCCCCTTCAGCAACATCAGCCAGATGCTCCTCGAGGAGCCCGCCGACCTGCGCGACGCCGTGTGGATGCCCGCGCAGTTCGTCTGGGCCAACGGCGGCGCCTGCGTCGGCCTCATCCCGACCCGCTACCCAGGCTCCGAGGCCGCCGCCGACCCCGCCCTCCGCCTCGCGCGCCGGACCGACTGGGTCGAGAAGGAGGGCGGCCACTACCTCGGCCTCGGCCAGCGCACGCTCGCCACCGACCACGGCGAGTACCCCCTCATGGACGTCCGCACCATCGCCCTCGGCCCCGGCCTCGACGAGGCCGCAGAGGCCGCGCCCGACGAGCCCAGCGAGGGCCCTGGCGAGCCCGAGGACGCGACCGATGCCTGACCTCATGCCCTTCGAGCGCCTCGTCCCCTGCCTCATCGACCGCCTCACCGACGAGGAGCCGACCAAGCGCGCCGAGGGCCGCGACCGACGCGTCGTCTCCCCGCGCCGATACCTCCAGTCGGCACGCAACGACCTCAGGAACCTGCTGAACACCGGCGCACACGCACTCGGCGAGCCGATCCACGAGTACCCCGAGGTCGCGACCTCCGTCGTCAACTACGGCATCCCCGACCTGTGCGGCATGACCGCCTCGGGCGTCGACGCCGGCGACATGGAGCGCTCGCTGCGCCAGGCCATCCTCGCCTTCGAGCCGCGCCTCGTCCCCGCCACCCTCGAGGTCCGGGTCTTCACCGGGCCCGACGAGATGAGCCACAACGCCGTCGCCTTCGAGATCGCCGGCGAGCTCTGGGCACAGCCCGCCCCCGAGGCCTTCTACGTCAAGACCGAAGTGGACCTGGAGACCGGGCAGTGGGAGCTGTGACCGCTGGATGGAGGGAAAGGCGCAGTGGGGAGTGCGTGGATGAATGGAGGGGAGACGCGGCGAAGAGCGCCGGCACGCGGCCCCTCGTGTGCGCCCATCCACCGGCTCGTCCACCCATCCCGCCGGCCGCTCCCGATGCGCCCGAGCGGCCCGGGACGCCTCGCTAGGATGCGCTGATGGACGATCGGATGCTGCGCTACTACAATCTCGAGCTCACCCACTTGCGGCACATGGCCGGCGAGTTCGCCCGCGAGTTCCCCAAGGTCGCCGAGCGGCTGGCCCTGACGTCCGACACGTCGGCCCCGTGCCCCGACCCGTGGGTGGAGCGCCTGCTCGAGGGCTTCGGCTTCCTCGCCGCGCGGGTGCACCTGAAGCTCGACGCCGAGTTCCCGCGGTTCACCCACTCGCTGCTCGAGACGGTCTACCCGCACTACCTGGCGCCCACGCCGTCGATGGCCGTCGTGGCGTTCGAGCCCGACCTGACCGAGGACGGCCTCAGCGACGGCTTCCCCATCCCGCGCAACACCGTGCTGCGCAGCGGCGGCGAAGGCACGAAATGCGAGTACCGCACGGCCCACGACGTCACCCTGTGGCCGCTGCGCATCGTCGAGGCGAGCTACCACACCCGCGACCTCGGGGCCTTCGACCCGCCGTCCTCGGTCGGCGCGAAGGCCGCCATCCGCATTCGGCTCGAAGCCACCGCCGGCCTGCGCTTCCCCGACATCAAGCTCGACGAGCTCACCGTCTACCTGCGGGGCCCCGACGAGTCGCCCATGGAGATCTACGAGCAGATCTTCGCCCACGGAGCCGGCGTCCTCGTCCAGTCCACCACGCGGCCCGCCAAGTGGCAGAGCTGCATCGGCCCCCAGCACATCCGCCGCGTCGGGTTCGGCGACGACGAGGCCCTCCTGCCCTACGACGCCCGCTCCTTCCACGGCTACCGCCTGCTGCGCGAGTACTTCGCGCTCCACGAGCGCTTCATGTTCGTCAGGATCACCGGCCTCGCCGACGCGCTCGCGCGCTGCCAGAGCAGCCAGGTCGACCTCCTCATCCTGCTCGCCGAGCAGAACCTCGACCTCGAGAACCGCGTGACCGGCGAGAACTTCGCGCTCTTCTGCACCCCTGCCATCAACCTCTTCCCCAAGCACGCCGACCCCATCGCGCTCTCCGAGCGCTTCGCCGAGCACCACGTCGTGCCCGACAAGACCCGGCCCGAGGACTTCGAGGTCTACCAGGTGCGGCGCGTCATCGGCACCGGGATGCACGCCGCCGACGAGCAGGAGTTCCTCCCCTTCTACTCGGCGAGCGACTTCGACGCAGCGGCGGGCGGCGCCGGCGCCTACTACGCCACGCACCGCGTGCCCCGCACCCTCTCGAGCCGGGAGCGTCAGCGGGGCCGGCGCTCGCGCTACGCAGGCAGCGAGGTCTACCTCTCGCTCGTGGACGCCAAGGCCGCGCCCTACAGCACCGACCTGCGCCAGCTCCACGTGGACACCCTGTGCACCAACCGCGACCTGCCCATCATGATGCCC
>CBFDBL010000218.1:0-8844 GCA_965603035.1 uncultured bacterium | reverse complement strand
GCCCGAATCAGCTTGCCATCACCCTGGCCGACGGCGGCCCCGCGACCCTCAACTATCTGGACGTGACTCTGCCGTAGCCCACACGGGGAGCCCGTGGACGAAGTGGGAGAAGGCACGACGCAGTGGTTCCACCACGCCGCGCGAGTGCTCTACTGGCAGGGGTGCGCGGCCTCAGGGCTTGGGTCCGGGCTTCTGACGCTCGAGCCAGCGGCGCCAGGCGGCCGGGTCGGGGCCGAGGTCCTGGCCCGTGAGCTGCTTGAGGGCCTTGGCGATGGCGGGAGGGAACTCGTGGCGGAGTACGCGGCTCTGGGCCTCGTCGGGGGCGATGAAGTCCGGCTCCTGGGTCTCCAGCGCGCCGATGAGGGTGGGGACAGCGGCTCGGTCGCCGATCCTGGCGAGGGCGCGGGCCGAGCGCGTCGATGGCGGTCTGGATCGCCTGGGCATCCGCGTCGCCGATCGCCTCGATGAGGCGCCGGGTCACCGCGTCCCCGGGCACGCGCCACATCCGGTAGAGGGCGGCCCGCCGGACGCGCGCGTTGCCGTCGCGGGAGAGCCGGAGGAGCCCTTCCCTGGCCGCGGGGCATTTCAGCTCGGACAGTGCGCCGATGAGCTTCTGGCGGTGGCGGAAGGCGCGCTGAGGCTCGAGCGCCGCGGCGACGAGCGGCGCGGCCTCGGCGTCGGTCCTCAGGCGCTCCATGTAGCGGAAGGCCGGCTCGGCGGTGGACAGGTCCTCCGACGCCGCCAGGAGCGCCCGGGCATACTCGGGTCCGCTCAGCAGCGTGAGCACGTGGTTCGCTCCGTCGCGGACCTTGCGGCTGTCGTCGCGGGTGGCCCAGAGCAGCTCGGCGGTGGCTGCGGGGCCGAAGCGGAGGAGCGCTCGCTGGGCGCGCTGCCAGTCCGCGTGGCTGGCGCTGTGGAGGAGCTTGATGGCCTCCTTGACGGTCTGGGGCTGGCGGGGCGGGAGATCCTCGGCCACCGAGGGCTCTGGCGGAGCCGTGCTTGTCTTGGGGAGTTTGCCCTGCTTGCGCAGCCATTGCTGGCGAGCCCGATATAGCTGGCGCTTGATTCGGGCCTGCTCGATCACCCGCTGCCGTGCCTTGTCGGCCGCGGCTGCCTCGTTCGGATTCTTGAGTTCGAGCTCGATGCATTTGGCCATCCCGAAGGCGAAGCGTTGGACTTCGGGATTCCACTTCGCGCGCGTGAGCGGGCGGGCGTGCTCGAGCGCCATCTTGCGCTTGCCGAGGAAGAGCAGTGCCCTGGCGAGGGCGAGGCGAATGGCCTCGGCGTCGTCGGCCCGCGGGTCGAGCTCGAGGGACAGCCAGGCCGCCACCGCGGCCCTGGCGAGCAGGAACTCACCGAGCGCGCCCTCGATCGCCTCCCTGGCCTTCGTCGGATGCCGGACCGCACGGACGGCCCACAGGAGCGTCTCCTCGCTCAGGCCGTCGCCGGTCGCAGCGAGAACCGGGCTCTGCGCCTGTCGTTCCTTGCTCTGAGCGACCCGCTCGATCTCCTGCTTGGCCTCGGCCTCTCTGCCCTGTCGCAGGAGCCGAGCCGCCTGGAGCAGCGCCGCTTCGGCCGCCGGCCGACCGCCGTCAGCCTGTGCGGCAGCGCCGTGCGCTGGCCACCCTGCGGCCACCATGACGAGGAGGAAAGCGCCCCGGCGTCGTCGCGATCCCATGGCACGTCCCCTAAGCGGGTCGCGCGGCATTGTACGCTCAGGGCTGGGAAGGTTCAAGGCGACGGCTGCCTGCGGCGATCTGAGAGCGGCTTGACACCCTGGGAGCCTTGGCCGATAATACGCGCGCAGGAACCTCTCTGGTGCACGGAAAGGACGGTGCTGCCATGGCTGACGGACGGCCGGACTTCGAGACTCTCGCTGAGGCCGAGCGGACCTTTGCCCCCTCCGAGCGACGGCTGGTCGGGCACCCGCCGACGATCGCGCTCACGCCAGTGGCCGACGGGCGGACGGGCGCGTATGAGGACAACCTCGAGAAGACGTGGCGCATGACCCAGAAGGTCTACGACCTGATCGCGGGCAACGTGCGGCTGCCCGACGGCACGCCGGTGCGCGTGGTGGTGGCGCCCGAGATCGTCTACGGGCCGCGGACCGGCGCGCTCGCGCAGGAGTACTACGCGGGGCAGGGCGTGTCGGCGAACATCTTCCTGAGCCGCTCGTGGGCCTACAGCGACGAGCTGATGAGCGCGTGCCAGGGCATCGGCTCGAGCGCGTGGCAGCAGTGCGCCTACGGTCTGAACCAGACCGACCGCCCGGGCGCCGTGTGGCTCAAGGCATTCACCGCCGCGATGGACGAGAAGCTGCGGCCCATCTTCTGCGTCTACTCGCCCGACCTCGAGGACGAGGAGGCGCCCCTCAGCCCGTTCGTCGCCGGGCGGCTCCTGCGCTTCGCGCGCTGCGCCGCCGCCGTCGCCGAGATGCGGGGCAAGAACTACCTGAGCGTCGGCTCGGTGTCCATGGGCATCATCGGCTCCGACGTGCGCCGCAACCTCATGCTCCACTACCTGGGCATGGGCACCGTGTCGTTCGACATGGTCGGGCTCCAGGGCCGGATGGAGCGCGGCTTCTACGACGCCGAGGAGCTCGAGCGCGCCATCGCCTTCCTCGACGGCTTCAAGCGCGAGCTCGGCCGGGGCAAGCGGCCTTACAAGAAGGCCGAGCTCATGCGCAAGTGCTGCCAGATGGCCCTCATCGTGCGCGACCTGATGGTAGGAAACCCCAGGCTGGCCGACCCCGCGGTAGGCAAGGCGCTCGGCTTCAAGGCCGACGTCGAGTACGCCCAGGGCGCCAACGCCATCGCCGCCGGCACCCAGGGCCAGCGGCAGTGGACCGACCTCTACCCCAACTTCGACGTGACCGAGAGCATCCTCAACAGCTCGTTCGGCTGGGACGGCTTCCGCGCGCCCTACATCGTGGCGACCGAGAACGACTCCAAGAACGCCATCGGCATGCTCGTCGCCCACCTCATCACGGGCGGCATGCCGCAGCTCTTCGCCGACATCCGCACCAACTGGACGCCCCAGAGCATCCAGGCGGCCACGGGCATCGACGTCTCGAAGATCGTCCCGCGCGGGATCATCGACAAGCGCAACTCCGGCGCCGGCGCTCTCGACTACGCCCTCGACGTCCTCTCGCTCGTCAAGGGTGGCAAGCGCAAGCACCCCGCCGAGGTGTGGAACGCCATCCGCAGCGACGAGGCGCTCCAGCAGGAGCTCATCGCGCGGGCCATCGCGGGCACGAAGTACATGAAGGCCGAGCTCACCTACTTCCCCGGCGACGGCCTCTCGAGCCACTACCGCACGCCCGGCGGCGTGCCGATGACGGCCTACCGCTACAACGTCGTCGGGGACGAGATGACCTGCTCGGTCGTCGAGGGCGAGACCGTCGAGCTGCCCGAGGACGTGGCCGCGCACATCAGCCGCGTGACCGACGCGACCTGGCCCGAGACCTACTGGGCGCCGCGCGGCATGTCGAGCTTCGACTACATGAGCCGCATCGGCCCCAACCACGACGCCAACAGCTTCGGCCGCATCGGCGCCGACCTGGTGACCCTGAACGCCATGCTCCGCATCCCGGTCGACATGCACAACGTGCCGAAGGCCCGCATCTTCCGCCCGACCCTGTGGGACCGCTGCGGCGGCGACGACTTCCGCGCCTGCGAGAAGCTCGGCCCGCTGTACCGCTGAGCGCGCTGCGCGGGACCCACGCTAGCGGGGCCACTCATGCGTACCCTGGACGACGCCAAGGCTCTTGCGCCCGAAGACCGTTCCCTGCTTCTGGCATGCAAGCGGATCATCCAGGGCTTCGACCCAGGAGCCACGGTGCTGCTCTACGGGAGCGTCGCAAGGGGCACGGGCGAGCCCGATTCCGACTATGACGTCCTCGTGCTGACCGCTCGTCCCCTGTCAACGTCGGAACAGGATCAGGTCCGCGATAGTGTGTACGAGCTGGAGTTGGACAGGGAGGCGGTTGTCTCCCTGCTTTTCTGCACGATGGAGGAGTGGGAGACGCCTCTGCACCGTGCCATGCCCCTTCATCAGAACGTCCAGTCCGAAGGCATCGTTCTGTGAAGCCTGAGATACTGAGCTACATCCGCTACCGGCTCGAGCGGGCGCGGGAGGGTCTGGCGGAAGCCAGGGTCTTGCTCGACGCAGGGCATCTTCACACCGCGGTCAGCCGCCTCTACTACGCCTGCTTCTACGCCGTATCGGCTCTGCTGCTTACCGAAGGGCGGCGCGTCTCGAAGCATTCCGGCGTGCGATCGCTGTTCGACAGGCTCTGGGTCAAGACAGGGCGGGTGCCTGTGGAGCGCGCGCGCTTCTACCGCCGTCTGTTCGACCACCGCCAGGAGGCAGACTACGCCGACCTCGCGAGCTTCGAGCGCGAGACGGTCCAGGGTTGGCTGGAGGAAGCAGACGCCTTCGTGCGGGAGATCGCCAGGCTTGTAGAGAGCCAGTTGGCGGCGGAATGACGCCCCCCAGCGCTTCGTGCCCCTGGTCGGCCTGATCAGGGCTAGCTCGCCTGCCGCCGCCCGCCGTCCCCGCTACGCCGCTGGCTGTTGGGCGAGGATGGCGGCGGCCATGGCGGCATCGTCCTCGACCATGTCGTCGTTGTCGCCGCGGTGGATGCCGACGTTGACGGCGTCGGTGGGCTTGATGTGGGCGAAGGCGAACTCGAGGGCCTCGCGGGCGTCCACGCGGCCGGCGGCCATGATCTTGTAGCCGATGCAGGGCTTGGCGATCTCCTGGACGGCCGCGACGGCGCGGGGCGGGTCCTCGGGCTGGAACTTCTCGCCCGCCCCGTCGTGCAGGCTGCCGCAGTTGTAGAAGGCGACGGCGTGGAAGTCGGCGATGCCGAGACCATCGACCCAGCGGTGTGCGTCGGGGTGGTGGCCGGCGACGCCGGCCGGGATGCCGTGGCTGCGGATGTGCTCGACCCAGGCGGTCAGGCTCTCGGCGTCCCGCCTGGCGAAGCAGTCGTCCACCTGGCCGCCGTGGACGTAGGCGGCCTTGGCGCCCGCGGCGACGGCGCGGTCGATGGCCTGCGGGATGCTCCTGGCGCCGCTGTCGGCGCCGCACTGGGCGATCCAGTGGAGCGTGCCGCCCTCGTTGTAGTACTCGCGCAGCAGGCGGTGGACGTGGAGGTCGGAGCGCATGATCGTCGTGTTGATCCCTGCGGCCTCGGCGCGGTCGAGCGTCTCCTTGAGCCGCGCGGTCGTGTAGTAGTCGAGCATCTCGTCGTCGCGCTCGCGGCTCTGGTGGCTGAACCCGCTGAAGGGGTTGCCGCCGATGATGAAGCGGCTGACCGCCAGGCCGCACAGGTCGATCGTCGGTAGCATAGGCCGCGTCTCCTCTGTTGTGTTGCCGTTGCCGCAGCAGAGTCTATCCGGCGCGGTGGCGGAGTCAAGCGCGGCGGTCGCTTGACTCGCGTCGCGCTCGCCGCTAGGCTGCGAGCGACCCGTGGGACGCTGTGAGGAGACGGGCATGCGGGCGGTGTGGGTCCTGGCCGCCGGGGTGGGCCTTTGGGCTGGGCGCACCGGCCGTCGCGGGCGAGGCCGACCTCGCGGCGCACCGTTGCCCGAGGCCGACGAGGCAACCTTGACTTACGTCGATCTCGGCCTCGACCGGCCGGAGGGTGCCGTCATAAGTGCCTCGTGTGTATAGCGTTATATGTCCGCAATACCAGACACGCGAGAATCCAATCCTAGGGCCTCCAGGGGCCGTGCGCGACCCAGGAGACCTGTTTCATGAATCTGCCCATAGACGGCCGTAAAGGGGGCGTACACGCATCCAGTGTACCGGGAGGCTTGCCTCGGCGCAGGGTTATGGCCCCCGCGCGGGAGCCCTCCGGAGCGGTCCGGCCTCCCCGGAGCCGCGCATCCTCCGCCTTCCCGAGCTCCTGTCGCCATCCCCGGGCACAGACTCCTCGCGTTGGTTCCCCCTTGCAGCGGCTGGCGGGCCGGTCTAGAATGGCGGGCCGGGTTCGTTGGCTGGGGAGCGAGGGGACGAGAGCGATGGTGGCCTTCCTGTCTGTGGGCCGATCCGGCCCTGGCGTGCGCGCTCTCGGCGGAGCGCTGCTTCTCCTGTGCAGTTGCGGGATGGTGTGTCGGCCTGGGGCCGCGGCCGTGCGGGTGGGGCCGGAGCACGTGTTCCCAGGGCGCGACGTCGGCTCGTGCGATATCGCCGTCCACCCAGCCACCGGCCAGCCGCACGTGGTCTGGGAGACGAAGGACGGGCACATCAAGCGCTGCGCGTTCGACGGGACGCGCTGGGGCGAGGCCGCGCAGATCCCCGGCCCTGAGGGCGTCGGCGCGCGGCACGACCGCTTCCGCAACGGTGCCGTGACGATGGTCATCGACGAGGCGGGCCGCCTGCACGTGGTCTACACGACGGTCGGCCCGCCCAACGGCCTCTACCACATCCAGCAGGTGAAGGCGGGCGGCGAGTGGTCGAAGCCGGTGCAGATCCACGACGGGAGGAGCGCGGCGCTGATCTGGGTGCAGATGGCGGGCGGGCGCGGCGGCGAGCTGTTCGTCACGTTCGAGCAGGGGTTCCGCGCCTTCCGCTGCGAGCGCAGCGGGGGGAAGTGGCGGAAGGCGGCGCCCGTGATCGGGATGACCAGCCACTGCCACTACGTGGCGGTCGGGCCGGACGGCGTGCCGCGCATCGTCTTCAAGGCCAAGCGGGCGGAGGGCTACGAGGCCTACGTGGCCGTGCGGCGCCGCGGCGGCTGGAAGGCGGAGCAAATCACCCGCGACGGCGGACACGTGGACTCCCCCAGCGGCGCGATCGATGCGAAGGGACGGCTCCACGTCCTGTGGAACCTGTGCGAGGAGGAGGGGCACGCCGCCGACCTCAAGTACGGGGTCTACGCCGGCTCCATCATGCCCGGTGCCGCGATCGCGAAGAGCAACGCCCACAGCTTCTGCCGCCTGGTGATCGACGCCGACGGCGCCTTCTACGCCTTCATACCGAGGCGCTATCCGCCGAAGTTCGTGGTCCGCGAGCCAGGGGGTCGTCAGTGGTCCGCGCCGATCGCCTTCGGCGAGCCGCGGCAGGGCTACTGGTTCTTCGAGGCCGCGGCGCACGGCAAGGACGTCCACGTCGTCTACAGCAACTGGTACGGGACGGATCGGCGCAAGCCCGTGACCTACCGGAACATCACCCGCGCGGCGGGGCCGGCGCCCGAGCCGAGGCGTCAGGGGGTCGGGCTGAGGCCCGACCCGGACAACGCCCGCTGGCTGCTCTGCGGCGACAAGCACGTCGCCCTGTCGGGCAACGGCCTGTGGGTGCTCCTCCCCGACACCGACGTGGACCCCGTCAAGCACAACGAGCACGCCGCCAGGTGGGGCGCGACGAGCAACCGCACGTCGCTGTTCTCGGGCTGCGACAGGGTGAACGGCGGCGAGCTGGCCCCCTGGGCACGCACGGGGCCGGGGAAGGCCAACGACGGCGGCCCGAAGTACGACCTGAGCCGCTTCGACGAGCGCTACTGGCGCCGCGCCGCCCAGTACGTCGAGGACGCTGTCAAGCGCGGCATCTACCCGCTCATCCAGGTCTGGTGCGAGCCGCTCGTCGAGCGCGGTGAGGGCCGCTGGATCGTCCATCCCTTCAACCCCGACAACCACATCAACCGCATCCCGAAGCTGCCCACCGGCTCCGCCGACGCGGGCCGCGACGGCATCTTCTACGATATGGGCAACCGCAGGCTGCTGCGCTTCCAGGAGGCCTTCGTCCGCAAGGCGCTCGACGAGCTCGGGCGGTTCCCCGTCCTCTGGGACATCGGCAACGAGGTCGGGCTCGACACGCGGATCGACGACGCGTGGATGAAGCACTGGGCCGACTTCTTCGACGCCTACGAGGCGGCCCATGCCGGCGTCGGCATCCTCTCGACGGTGGACACGAGCGGCGACCGCGGCCACTTCGACCGCATCGCCAACCTCGACGTCGTCAACGTCCACGGCTTCAAGGACTCCAACCCGTTCTCCCTGACCGCGAATCCGGAGAAGGACAAGAACGGCTCCCGCGTGGACGTGAAGGCCATGCAGCGGCGGCTCGACCGCCACTACCAGCGCTACCGCAAGCCGCTGGTCAACACGCGGATCACGGCAGACCCCGACTACGCGGGCAGGATCCTGCGCGACCGGCCCGGCAACGCCCTCGAGACGCGGCACATCCTGTGGGGCTACTTCTTCGGCGGGGCACACTTCATCAGCTTCCGCAACCCCGACGCCACGGGCGCCTGCCCCAAGGCGTGGGACGCGCCGCCACTGACCACCGAGAAGGCGCAGCGCGCGCTCCGCGCGTTCATCGACAGCTTCGAGTTCTGGAAGTGCGAGCCACGGGTCGCCGGCATCGTCTCGGGCGGCGACGCCGTTGTGCTGGCCGAGGCCGGCCGCCAGTACGCCTTCTACGCGCCGAACGGCAAGCGCTTCGTCGCCGACCTGTCGGACGCGAAGGGCGGCCGCTTCCGCGCCCGGTGGTTCGACCCGCGCGCCGGCCGCTTCCAGCCACCCCGCCAGGTGGCCGCTGGCCCCGCGGTCGCCTTCGCGCTGCCGACGGACGAGGACTGGGCGCTGCTGCTGGAGCGGGAGGAGGCAAGGCGCCGGGAATGACGGCTGGGGAGCCGCGGCTACGTCTGCGCGAGGAGGGGCACGAAGCCGGCCTGGGCGAAGTGGCGGTCGGCGGTCAGCGCCTCCTTGATCCCGCGGTCCTCCATCACCACGAACGAGATGCAGTCGGTGAGGCTCCACGCCTTGTCGGGGCGGTGGGAGTAGAGGGCCAGGCCACGCTCGAAGAGGTCCTCGTCGAGAGGGATGACCTCGATGG
>CBFDBL010000217.1:0-8934 GCA_965603035.1 uncultured bacterium | reverse complement strand
CGTCGGCCGCGGGCGGCAAGGCGTACGTCGCCGTGGTCTCGCCCGTGGCCTGGTTGATGCGCACGCAGTGGTCGCCCGCGGCGATGAACAAGCTCGTCCCGTCGGCGGCCATGTTCCCGCCGTCGTGGCTCACGACGGTGCGCAGCGCGCTGGGCACCTCGCGCTCCCAGAGCTTCACGCCGTTGTAGGCGTCGTAGGCCATCAGCGCGTTCGGGCCGGCGCCGATCCGATCGGCCTTCCCCTCCCCCATCACGAACAGCCGCCCGCCCACCGCGAGCGGCGAGGCGGCCCGCCGGTGACGCTCCGCCATCTCCGTCGGGCCAGGGTCGCCGAACCACAGCACGCCGAGCGGACATTTCACCAGCAGGTCGTCGCTGCACGTCGTGTTCCCAGACTCGGCGTACTGGTGCGTCCAGCTTCCCGCGCCCGGCAGCTTGCCGCGGGTGTAGGTGAGCCATACGCCCTTCTCGTCGTCGGTGATCTTCGCCCCCTCGACCTTCGCCGCCTCGATCCACTGCCCGAGCATGGCCGTCGAGCACGGCTCCGCCTTGCCCGCGGCCCCGGCCGGCTGCCCGAAGCACACGGTGCCGCCCAGCGGCTTGAGCACGCGCAGCGCCTCGTGAACGCTGAAGGGCATGCGGTTCTTCATCAGCGGGCCTTCGGAGACGATGAGATTGGCGAAGTAGTCGGCGTGGGGCAGCCGGTCCACGGCGGCCTGCTCGACAACGACCCGGGAGCCGTAGAGCCCCGCCCGGTCGAGGGCGGCCCGCGCCGCGGCCACGTGGTCGGCATCGGGGCACACGGCGCAGAACTGGAGCTCGGTGCGCTTCGCCAGCTCGGCGGTGAGGCGGCCCGAGCGGACGCCGAGCACGAGGCAGTAGCCGCGCCGGATGCCCGTGGCCTTGACGATGTGGTCGGCCGCGGCCTCGAACAGCGGCGTCTGCTCGTCCCTCGGGAACGGCGCGGGGTTCGCCGCCTGCTTCACGGTGCCGTGCTGCGGCGCGCCGTCGGGGGCGAAGCAGTAGATGGCGCCCGTGTCGGTGCTGACGTAGAGTCGCCCGTCGGCGACGGCCAGGCCCTTGGCGGCGCCGTCCACGTCGGCCGTCCAGAGCTGCTTGCCGGTGGCGGCATCGGCGGCGAGCACCTGGCCGCGGCCGCCGGCGACGAGGGTGCCGCCCGCGAGCACGAGGGCGTCGGCGCAGGTCGTGGGGCAGCGCCAGCGGGTGGCGGCGTCGAGCTCGGCGTCGTTCTCCTGGAACTGGCCGTTGAGGGCGTCGATCGCCTTGTGATGCTTGGCGGTCGCCCGCTTCGCGGCCTCGAGGGCCTTGGTACCGCGTGCGAGCCTGGCGGCGACGCTCGTGCGCAGGGCCTGGAGCTCGGCGAGCTTCGGGTCCTCCTTGCCGACCGCGGCGATCTGCTTGTCGATGTCGCCGAGCTGCCGTTGGGCCTGCTGGACGGGCGCGGCGAGGCGCTGCTCGTTGCGGCGGGCCGAGCGGAGCGGGCGCGCGGCCTTGATGCGGCGATCGAGCAGGGCTCGGCGACGGAGGCTGGGCTTCGGGAACTTCGCGCGGTCGAGCGCCTTGAGCTCCCGCTCGTCGAGCAGGTAGGCCGTGTCGGCGGTGAGCGCGAGCTGGCGGCCCTCGAGCCAGGCCGACTTCGCCCGCGACTTCTGGTCGTAGGCGACCAGCGCCTCGGTGCCCGTGTAGACGCGGCCGCCGTCGAGCAGGGCGTAGGTGCCGCCGATGCGGTGGGTGAAGTAGGTCTCGTGCAGCAGCCGCCCGCTCTGGCGATCGTAGGCCGCGGGCGACACCCGGCCCATCGGCACGAACAGCGTCGACTTCGAGGCGAGCAGGTAGCCTTGCGGCGAGATGCGGCTCGTGGGCGCCGCCCCGCCCTGGTCGTTGCACCACAGCAGCTTCCCGTCCGCAGCGTCCAAGGCGTAGAGGTAGACGCCCTCGGCCGGGAAGACGCCCGCCGTGAAGTACGCGACGCCGCCGTCGACCAGCACGCCCGTCCGCAAGGGCCACAGCGAGATCATCTTCCCGCTGCCCAGCAGCTTCCGCCCGCTCGGGGCCGCGCGGAAGCGCCAGACCTCCCTGCCGTCGGCCGCGGCCAGGCAGTAGACGCAGCCGTCGTCGGAGCCGACGTAGAGCCGGTCGCCGACCACCGTGGGCGCCAGACGCACGGGCCCGTCGGTGAGGAAGCTCCAGCGGGCCTGCCCCGTGGCGGCGTCGAGCGCGTAGACCTTGCCGTCGGCCGACGAGGCGAAGTAGACGGCACCGCCGGCGGCGACGACGTGGAAGGCGTCGTCGAAGTGCATCCGGGGCTTCTCGACCAGCCCGTACCAGCCGCCGACCTGCCGCGGGTTCGGCTTGCCCCACGCCGGGCGCGGCGCGTGCGCGGGACGGTAGAGCCAGCTCTGCACGAGCGGCGTCTTCACACGCTCGGGCGTCACGCCGCTGCGCGCCGTGTCGTGCCGATACATCGGCCAGTCGGCACCGAACGATGCCGCACAGGCCATGGCGAGGCTCACGGACACGAGTGCAGTCGCCCGAAGCCCACTACGTCCGCTCCGAGTCCTGTTCACGTCGCTCTCCTGCTGCGAGCACTGTGGATCCCTGGACCCATCGAGCCTACTCATCTAACACGTTCTGCCGCACGTTGTCCAGCCAGAACGCCGATGTCCCTGTCGCGAGGCTCACGAAGCCGAGCCACTCGAGGCGCCGGAACTTCGCGGAGCCGCAGGCGACCTTCCGCCACTGCCGCGCCGGCTGGCCGGGCAGGGTGACCTTCAGGTCGTAGTGCCCCGTGGCCTGCTTGCCGAGCCCGCACGCGATCTCGACGCGCACCCACTGCCCCGTGGGCAGCGGCACCAGCGGCGTGCCGTTCGCGACGAGCGTGCGGCCGGCCTCGAAGCGGAGCGACGGGCCGACGTGGTAGGGCTGCGCGGCGTCGCGCCATTCGTGAATGGCGATGGCGCCCTTGCCGAGCCGCAGGTCGAAGCTCAGGGAGGCATGGCCCGCGCGGAAGTGGGGCGTGTAGAACAGATGCGGGTTCCACGCCTGCTTCAGGCCGGGGGCGTCGGTGACCTTCAGGCTGTGCTTGCCGGTCGCGGCGGCCTCGTCGGTGATGAGGATCGAGTCGCCCTTGCCCTCGACGGACACGGTCGCCAGGGCTGGCGGGGCGCCGACCGCGGTCTTCTCGAACCCATCGTCCACCGGCGTCGGCGGAGGGGGCGGCGGCACGGGCGGCAGCTTGGTCGGCGGGAACGTCGCCTGCTGGACGAGCTTGACCAGCTCCGGCGGGTACGTCACCCCACACGAGCGTGCGTCAATCGGCTTGAAGCCGAGCTTGAGCGCGGGCGAGCCGGGCTTGAGGCGGAAGTCGTAGCGGCCGGCGTCGGCGAAGAGCGGGTCGGCGACCATCGAGTGCGCGCCCACGCCCTTCGCCTGCCACTCCTCGAAGCTCTTGCCGTAGAACTCCATCGGCTTGCCGTCGGCCCGCCAGTAGAGGTTGCGGTCCCAGCGGCTCTTGAAGTCGGTGCGGCCGCCGTCCCTGTGGAACAGCTCGCCCTGGGTCAGGTAGAAGATGTTCCGCTCGACGATGCTCGGCGGCTCGCCTTCCTGTGTGTAGCGCCAGGCGGCGTGCCAGGCGCTGTGGGCGAGGATGTTGTTGCGGAAGACATTGCCGAAGCGCCCCGTGTTCATCAGGCCGCCGGTGAGGGTGTTGTAGACGATGTTGCTCTCGACGGTGAGGCCGTTGCTGCCGGCGTCGAGGTAGATGCCCCAGGCCATGGGCAGGCGGCCCATGTAGGGGAAGATGTCGTGAAAGACGTTGTGGCGGATGACGGTGCCCGTCTGTCGGCCGAGGGTGTAGATGCCGCCGGCGTCGCTGAGCACGCCGCGGACGACGTGGTGGACGTGGTTGTGCTCGATGACGTTGTGGTGGGTGCGGGTCGGGCAGTCGCTCCAGTTCCAGCCGATCGACATGCCCGAGTAGTCGAAGCTGTGAATCTCGTTGTGCGCGATCGTGTTGTGGCTGGCGTGGGCGAGCCAGAGGCCGACGGCGGCGGCGTAGACGTGGCCGCCGTCGTGGATGTAGTTCTCCGTCACCTTGTTGCGGGTGGATTCGGCGGCGTCGGTCTTGGCCATCTTCGCCTCGCCGATGCGGATGCCGCCGGCGCCGAGGTCGTGGATATGGTTCTCCTCGATGCGGTTGTCGGCGCAGCCGCGGCTGAGCCAGAGGCCGTAGGTGCCGACGCGGGCGACCTCGCAGCCGTTGATCCAGCACCGCCGCGTGCCCCTCGCCGAGATGACCGCGGGAACGGTGACCGCGGCCTGGGGATCGCCGTAGCCCTTCTCGCCCAGCGTCCAGTCGGCGTGCTGGAACGACAGGCGGACGAGGCGAACGTGCTCGACCCAGAGGCCGAGATCGGGGTCGCCCTCGAAGCGCACCAGCTCGGCGAGGCGCGGCGCGATGACCTCGGCCTTCGTTATGTCCTCGCCGGGCAGCGGCCAGTAGGTCAGCGTGCCCGTCTCGCGATCGAGGTACCACTCGCCCGGCTCGTCGAGCAGCTCGCGGGCATTCTCGACATAGTAGCGCTGCTCGGGGTCCCAGCCCAGCGGGCGGAAGATGGTCGGGCCGGTGAAGGTCACGATGCTGTTGCCCTCATCGACCGAAGCGATGCGCACGCGAGACGTGTTCCACGAGTGGAAGACCACGACCTCGACGTTGTGGAGGTCGCCCCAGGGCTTGATGTCGCCAGGCTTGAAGCGGAACTTGTCGACGCCCTCGTTCCACTTCGTCCCCGGCTTGGGATCGACGAGGCCCGTAACACGCAGGTAGCCCTTGTTCGGCGTCCGTGCCCGCGTCGCGCGCCGGCCATTGACGAAGAGCTGGCGGAAGTACCACGTCCCCGCCTTGGCCTCGGGGATCTGCGCCGTCCACAGCTCCCCCTCCCCTTTCCGCCAGCCGGTGATGAGCCGGCCCCCCGAGAGCACCGCCTTCGGGTTCCCGTGACTGAAGTAAGCGACGGGACACCGCTCGCCGCCCGAGTCCTCGGGGCGGAGGACCAGCGGCTCGTCGAGGAAGTGGCGGCCGCGGATCAGGATGCTGACCTGCCAGGGGCCCATGCGCCTGGGGTTGAGCTCGCGCGCCTGGCGCTGCGCACGCTGGATCGTCCGGAAGGGCCCGTCGGTGCCCTCCTCGTTCGGCTTCTCGAGCGAGCCCGACCACGCATCGTTGCCGTCGGGCGCCACGTAGATCAGCGTCGCCTGCGGCCCGGCGTCGGCAGCCAGCACGACAAGGGTCAGGGCGAACGCGATGGGCCAGAGCGCCGGCGATCCCATGACGGTGGCCTCTCCCTCAGTCGGCGCTCGACCTCAGCGGGCGGTACTCGCCGCGGCTGAGATTCGGCCGGACCTGGACGTTTCCGTTGATGCGGACGAGCAGCTTCTCCACCATCATCGCCAGGGTGCCGCGATGCGCGGGGTCGCTGGCCAGATCGTGGAGCTCGCTGGGGTCCTCGGCCAGATCGTAGAGGCGGACGGGGCTGGGCGCGATGTTGACCGGCTTGTCGAGGTGGAGGCGGCCGAGCTTGCGGCGGTCGCTGCCGGGATCGCCCCACATGAGCTTGTGCCGGCCGTCGAAGAGCATGCGGTCGCATCCCATCTCGGCGTAGACGGTGTCGCGATGCGCGTCCTGCTGGCCCGAGAGGACGGGCACGAGGCTGCGGCCCTGGTCGAGTGCGTGGGGCTCGACGCCGCACAGGTCGCAGAGGGTCTTCCCCACGTCGATGCTCTCGACCAGCGCGTCGCTGTCGCCGCCGGCCTGCACGCCCGGCCCGGCGATGAGCAGGGGCACCCGCTCGCTGGCCTCGTAGAAGCAGGTCTTGCCGAAGCGGCCGTGGTCGCCGGCCATCTCGCCGTGGTCGGCCGTGTAGACGACGACGGTGTTGTCGAGCGCGCCCTGCTCGATGAGGCTGTCGAGGATCCAGCCGACGTAGTGGTCGATCTGCGAGATCATGGCGCGGTAGCCGCGGCGTCCGTCGGGCAGCCAGTCGGGCGGGTTCCCGCTGCCCACGGGCGGCGGCTCCTCGGCATCCCGGTAGAGGTCCATGTACTCGGGCGCGGGCTCGATGGGCGAGTGGGGCGCGGCGAAGCCGACGTGGAGGAAGAACGGCTGCGAGCGGTCGCGCGCCTGGAGCCACTCGACGGCGCGACGGCCGACGAAGGGCGTCTCCTGGAATCGCTCGCCCAGCGGCCACTCGTGGCAGGCGAAGCTCGGGTCGCCGCCCCGCTCCTTCTCCATGAAGTAGTGCCAGTGCTCGTAGAAGCGGACCACGTCATCGAGCACGCCGTTCTCGCGCAGGAACTCGCTGTAGGCGCAGCGGATGCCCGAGCGCAGCATGCCGTTGCCCGAGATCTCGCAGATCGTGTCCCAGCCCAGGCTGTCCATCAGCGCGGCGTGCGCGTCGCCGGTCAGGTCGCTGTCGTAGGCGTGGATCTCCATGTGGGTTTTGCCCACGGCAACGGTGTGGTAGCCCGCGGCGCGAAGCTGGCTGACGAAGCTCGGCGTGCCCGGCGGGAGCTGGTGGAGGTTGGTGAAGCAGCCGGTGTTCATCCCGTAGCGGCCGCTGGCGATGGCCTGACGGGCGGGACAGCACAGCGGGCACGGGGTGTAGGCCGAGCGGAAGAGGGTGCCCATCGTCGCCAGGCGGTCGAGATTCGGCGTGTGGGTGACGCCGTGGCTCTCCCAGCCGGTGAAGTCCCAGCGGTGCTGGTCGGCGATGATGAAGACGACGTTGGGCCTGGTCACCCCACCTCCTCGACCGGCTCGTCGCCGCAGTCGGCCTGGAGGCGGTGCAGCTCGGCCTTGAGCTCGGCGACCGTGTCGGCGCAGGCCGGGTCGTCGTAGACGCTGCATAGCTCCTGGGGGTCGCGCTCGAGGTCGAAGAGCTCCCACTCGGGCGGGCGGGGGTCGTCGACGGCGCCCGAGGCGCCGAGGGCCTCGGCGTAGTAGTAGATGAGCTTGTGGCGGTGGGTGCGGACGCCGTAGTGCGAATAGACGTTGTGGTGGGAGAGGTGCATCCAATAGCGGTAGTACATGGCGGTGCGCCAGTCGGCGGGGGTGTCGCCGGCGAGGACGGGGCGGAAGCTGCGGCCCTGCATCCCGTCGTAGGGGCCGACGCCGGCGTAGTCGAGGAAGGTCTGGGCGAAGTCGAGGTTGAGCACCATCGCGTCGCTCGTGCTGCCCGCGGGGATCTCGCGGGGGTAGCGGACGACGAAGGGCATGCGGAGCGATTCCTCGTACATGAACCGCTTGTCGTACCAGCCGTGGTCGCCCAGGAAGAAGCCCTGGTCCGAGGTGTAGATGACGACCGTATCGTCCGTGAGGCCTTGCTGGTCGAGGTAGTCCAGCATGCGCCCGATGTTGTCGTCCACCGACGCCACGCAGCGCAGGTAGTCCTTGATGTAGTGCTGGTAGCCCCACCGACGCATGGCGCGGTCGTCGAGGCCCTCGGGCTTCTCGCGCTTGAGGTCGCCCTTGTTCATGTGGACGCCGACGCGCATCCTGGCCTCGCGAGCGGCGGCGGCGCGGTGGTCGTATTCGTCGAAGAGGGTGTCGGGCTCGGGGATGGTCTCGCCGTCGTACATGTGGGCGTGCTTGTCGTCGGGCTCCCAGTGGCGGTGTGGGGCCTTGTGGTGGACGAGCAGGCAGAAGGGCTTCTCTCTATCGCGCTGGCGGAGCCAGTCGATGGAGCGGTCGGTGATGATATCGGTGACGTAGCCCGAGAGCTTGCGCTCGATACCGCGGTCGGGGTCGTCGGGGTCCATCTCGTGCATGACGGGGTCGTGGTAGAGCCCCTGGCCTGGGAGGACGATCCAGTAGTCGAAGCCGCGTGGGCGGTTCTCGGGCGCGGTGCCGAGGTGCCACTTGCCGATGAGGGCGGTGTGGTAGCCCGCCTCCTGGAGCAGGGTGACGAACGTGGTGCGGCGGCGGTCCATGTTGTCGCTGAGCGTGCGGACGCCGTGGACGTGCTCGTACTGCCCCGTCAGGATGGTGGCGCGGGAGGGCGAGCAGATGCTGTTCGTGCAGAAGCAGTTGTCGAGCCGCATGCCGCCCTCGGCGATGCGGTCCATGTGCGGCGTCGTGTTGATGCGGCTGCCGTAGCAGCTCATCGCGTGCGCCGCGTGGTCGTCGGTCATGATGAACACGATGTTCGGCCGTCCGTCGGGCATCGAGGCGTTCTCCGAAGTGGCTCTAAGGGGTTCTCTCGCCGTAGACTTCGAGCTCGGCGACGCCCATCTGCGTGCCCTCCTGCCCGGGGCCGTCGGGCTTCAGGGCCTGGACGCGCACGTAGCGCGCTGGCGTCGGCTCGAAGGCGTGGGTCTGCTTCCCGCCCTTGCAGCCGGTGCGGTGGGCGACCGTCTTCCAGGCGCCCTTGCCCGTCACCGAGACGTTGATCTTGTACTCGGTCGCGAACACCGGCGCGAACGTGATGACGACCTTGCGGATGCGGTGGACCGCCGTCAGGTCCACGTGGTAGGCCCACGGCCATTCGCCGCCCGCCTGCGCCCACGTGGCCGGGTCGCCATCCACGCCATTGCGCGCGAAGTGCTTCCCGCTGTTGACGGAGAGGCGCTTGGCGCCCTTCACATCGAGGAGGCTGGCCCGCTTGTGCGAGGCCAGGTTGCCGGGCGGGACAGCCGGCTTGGGACGGCGAGGCTCGGCAAGCCCCTTGCGCAGGGCGACGAGCTGGTCGACGAAGGGCTGCGCGATGAGGCCGCTGGGGCGGATGGGCACGTCCCAGGTGACGACGCCCTCGCCGTCGATGACGTCGCGGCTCCAGTCGACGACCAAGTCGTCCGCGAAGCGCGGCTTGCTGCCCTTGCACCACGAGGTGCCGAGGTAGCTGAGCATGTGCCATTGGGC
>CBFDBL010000216.1:0-8976 GCA_965603035.1 uncultured bacterium | reverse complement strand
AGGCGCCAAGGGCTTGCCACACCTCGCCGCCCGCCTCCAGCCGCTCCCTGCACGCGGCGCAGACCGCCACGTGGGCCTCGACCGCCCCGCGCCGCTCAGGCGCGAGCCGGCCGCCGGCCAGCTCGATCAGCTCGATGTCGTCGGGATGCTCCATGGCTCGGCGCTCCACTGGTTAAACGTCCCCCGCGCACGTTCCCTGCGCGGCAATCTCAGTCTGCCAGGTCGGCCAGCTCCTTGCGCAGCTTGGCGTAGGCTCGGACGAGCAGCGACTCGACGGCCTTGTCGCTCGCGTCCATGGCCTCGGCCACCTCGCGGTGGGAGAGGCCCTCGTATCGGTGGAGGAGGACGGCCGTGCGCTGGCGCTCGGGCAGGCGGTCGAGTGCTCGGCGCACCCGCGCCGCCCGCTCGCGCGCCTCGAGCGGGTCGGCCGTCGGCTCGGCGGCCGGCTCGGGCGCGTCCTCGCTCAGCGGCGCCGGCGCCCTGCCCGCCCGCCGCTGCTGGTCGCGGCACAGGTTCACGACGATGCGATAGAGCCAGGTGGTGAACTTCGCCTCGGGTCGGTAGCGGGGCGCGGCGCGGTGGACGCGCAGGAAGGCGTCCTGGGCGACGTCCTCCGCCAGGTCCCAGCGCCCGAGCATGCGGAAGGCCAGGGCCAGCGCCTTGTCCTGGTGGCGGCGCACCAGCTCGCCGAGGGCGTCCATGTCGCCCCGCGCGACCCGCGCCATCCGCTCGGCGTCGCTCTCGCTCCCTACAGTCACGCAGTCGTCTCCTGCCGCCGCCCACCCGGCGATCTTAGCAGCTTATGCACACGCCGTCCAGGGCTGCGGATGGCGGGACGCGCGGAGGAACTTCCCGAATTCCCGCGCAGGGACTCCGAGGCGGGCGCGTTGAAAGGACAGCAGGGGACGAGAGCTCTCTGGCGGATTCGTCGCCGCGTGGCGGGCGCGGCGGCACAGGCGCACAGACACCCACAAGGAGGTACACCGATGCGCCGTTGGCTGATTGTTGGTCTGGTTGGGGTGCTCGCCGTCATTTTCGCGGCGGACACCTACGCGAAGCAGGACCGCAAGCGTAAGCGGTCCAAGGACGGGTCGTGCCTCACGGCCGACCAGTCCCGCAAGCGGGACCAGAAGCGCGCGAAGGACGGGTCGTGCTGGACCGCCGACAAGTCGCGCAAGCGCCAGCAGAAGCGCCTCAAGGACGGCTCCTGCCTCACCGCTGACCGTTCCCGCAAGCGGGACCAGAAGCGCCTGAAGGACGGCTCGTGCCTCACCGCCGACCGCTCGCGCCAGCGCCAGCAGAAGCGCCTCAAGGACGGCTCCTGCACGGCGTGACCACCGAATCCCTTCGGGGACAGGACGGGGCTGGCCGCCATCAGGCGGTCGGCCCCGCCGCATGTCGCGGGAAGTTCCGGGAACCGGCGCAGGAGACCCCGAGCCCGCGCGTTGAAAGGGTGGAGCGGACGGAACGACGAGGAAGCGGCGCAGCGATGCCGCGTCCAGACCAGGAAGGAGGCCGACGATGTTGCGACACTGGGTGGTTGGACTGATCGCCGTGTGCGTTGCCGTGCTGGGAGCCGATGACGCGATGGCTCGCGGCGGCCGCGGCGGCGGGGGCATGGGCAACGGCAACAGACGCTGCTGCCGGTACCGCGGAAGCCGAGGCGGGGACGGGCAAGGCGACGCCCTCGCCCAGCGCGAACGGCAGCAGCTCCGCCGACGCGATGGCACGGGCCCCGGCCGCGACGCGGACCCGCCGAGGCTCCGCCAGCGCGACGCGACGGGCACGCGCGGCCGCGGGAGAGAGCAGGCGCAGCTTCGCCTCCGACGCCAGGACTGCCCGGCCGACTGCCCCCGAACCGATTGTCCTCGGGCCGACTGCCCCCGGGACGACTGCCCTCGGGCGGGTCGCCTCGGCGAGGAGCCTGAGCGCCGGCGCGACGGGCAGGGCGATCGCCCGAGCCGACGCCAGGGCTACCGACGCCGCCCGATCTAGCGCCGACGGGCAGAATCACCGCCACCGCAAGAGGTCTGCTCGAGCACGGCGGGCCGGTCGCCACCAGGCGGCCGGCGCGCTCTCGCATGGCTATGGCTCGTCGTTGACTCGGGGCTGCCTGACCGCGTAGAATCTCCGCGTCAGCAGACGACCCGCTTCAGCGAGGTAGGCCAATGCAGGCACGGGCGATCAAGCTCGCGGCATTCGCCGCACTCGGGCTCACGGCCGCTGGCTACGCCGCGGCGCGGGCGCCCGATGCGTGGCTCGCCGGGGCGCGGGGCAGGCTCGCGTCGCGTCGGCCGCTGAAGATCGCGGGCCTGACGATGAGCGGCGCCAAGGTGGGGCGCTTCGGCCGACTCGAGCTGACGTTCCAGCTTGGCGGGACCTATGACAATCCGTTCGACCCCCAGCAGGTGGAGGTCGGCGGCGAGTTCACCGCGCCCTCGGGCGAGCGGGTCACGATGCCCGGCTTCCATGGCGAGGGCTATCGCCTCGACGAGCAGGGGACGCCCGTGCCCACGGGTGAGTCGGCGTGGCGCCTGCGCGTCGCGCCGACGGAGGTCGGCGCGTGGTCGTACCGCGTCGGCGCCCGCGACCGGACGGGTGCGACGGCCGAGGCGTCGGGCCGGTTCGAGTGCGTGGCGAGCGATGCCAGGGGCTTCGTCCGCGTCCATCCCGAGAACCCCCGCTACCTGGCGTTCCAGTCGGGCGAGACCTACCTGCCCATCGGCATCAACCTGTTCGCCTGGTGGCGGATCGGCCAGCCTCTGCCCGCTGGCCGGCTGGCCGCGTGCCTTGGGCAGCTCGAGCGCCTGGCGGCGCACGGTGGCAACTTCGCGCGGCTGCGGGCCGACTCGTGGTGGCTGGCCATCGAGATGAGCCCCGACCGGGCCTCGGGCTTCCTCGGCCCGGGCTACTACCATCCGCAGGTCTGCTGGGAGATCGACCGGCTCGTCGAGCGCGCGGCCGCCCGCGGGGTCTACGTGATGTTCTGCGCCGGCAACGGCAACGGCACGGTGAACCTGCCCGAAAAGCCGACGGGCCGCAACCAGTGGCGCGCGCCCTACAACCTCTACGTCCAGGCCAACGGCGGCCCGTGCGAGAGCTCGGGGGACTTCTGGACCCACCCCGAGGCGAAGCGGCTCGTCCGCCAGAAGCTCCGCTACATCGTCGCCCGATGGGGCTACAGCCCGCACGTCCTGGCCTGGGAGTTCTGGAACGAGGTCGCCATTGGCCGCTGCCCGGTCAAGGAGACCGCGGCGTGGCACGACGAGATGTCGCGCACCTGGCGCAGCATCGACCCCTACGCGCGCCCGGTGACGACCAGCCTCATGAGCGACCCGCTCGGCCCCGCGGCCCAGGTGTGGAAGCTGCCGGTCATCGACATCGTGCAGCAGCACCTCTATCGCCGGCCCGACATCGCCGACGCGCACGCGAAGGCCGTGGCCGCGGCCGCGAGAGCCTACCGCAAGCCCTTCCTCATCGGCGAGTACGGCATCGGCGACATCGGCGGCTTCGGCTTCGACCCCCGCGGCCTCAACCTGCACAACGGCCTCTGGGCATCGCCCTTCGCCGGGGCCTGCGGCACGGGCGCCTTCTGGTACATCGCGAATTACGTGGAGAAGCGGGACCTGTGGTTCCACTACCGCGCCTTCGCCGACTTCGCGAAGGCGGTGCGCTGGGAGCGGTTCGCCACCACGTTCGAGGTCGCCGAGCCCTTCCCGCTCGAGCCCGATCGCCCTCGGGAGCGGCGGCCCATCGTGCTCGTCGTGCCCCTGTCCACGCAGTGGACCTTCGAGGTCCCGCCCGCCACGGTGTTCGCCATCGGCGACGACGGCTCGATCGCCCGCAAGGACATGATCCGGCCGTACCTCCACTGCTCGCAGGCCCGCAAGGCCCCGCCCACGTTCGTCGTCAACCTCCTGCGGCCCGCGACCTTCGAGGTCCACGTCTCCCGCTCTGTCGGCGACGAGAGCAACGCCCTGGTCCTCCGCCTCGACGGCCGCGAGACCCAGCGGGTGCCCTTCCCCGCCGGCAAGGGCAAAGGCAAGGGCAAGAGCGACTACGTCGAGCAGTACAAGAATTGGCGGACACCCTACGACACGACCGTCGCCGTCGAGGTCCCCGCGGGGCAGCACCGCATCCAGCCCGAGGCCGTCGGCAAGGACCGCCTCGAGGTGGACTACCTGTTCCGCAACCTCCTGGCCACCGCGCCGCGCGATCCCCTGCGGCTGCTCTCGTTCGACGACGGGCAGTGCGTGTACCTCTGGATCCAGAGCAGGATGAGCACCTGGAAGAATCTCCAGCGCGGCATCCAGCCGAACGCGGTCCGTGGGATGGCGACGCGGATCGACGGCCTTCGCGACGGTTGCTACGTGGCGGAATGGTGGGATACGTGGCGCGGCCGCTGGTCGGGCAAGGAGCAAGGCGAGAGCCGCGCCGGGGTGCTCGTGCTGCCCATCCCTGAAGTGACGCGCGACATCGCGTGCCGCGTACAGCACCAG
Organism: uncultured bacterium; assembly: GCA_965603035.1. Lineage (GTDB taxonomy): Bacteria > Planctomycetota > PUPC01 > DSUN01 > DSUN01 > CAZDNN01. Next base: position 4,477 of record CBFDBL010000216.1, on the reverse strand, counting down.
GACGGGAAGCCGCTCAGGGAGTAGCTCCGGCGACGGAGCCGCTCCCCCCTCGGCGCGACCCTCACCCCAGCCCTCTCCCGAGGGGAGAGGGAGTCGATGCACTCACGCTGCCACTCGCGAGGCCGTCTGCCGGCTTCTTCGCCTCGTCCCTCATTCGGGCAGCTTCCAGCGCTCGCGCTCGATGAGAGGGGTGCGGAAGGTGGCCTGGATCCGCCCGGTTTTCTCGAGGTGGTCGAGACAGCCACGCAGGCAGCCCCGCCCCACGCAGATGCCGAGGTGGCGGAAGCGGTGCTGGAGGAACCGGCTGTAGCTCGGCTCCTCGCCCTCCGTCTCGCTGCCGTTCCAGAAGGGCGAGAATCGCGGGTCGTCGCCGCGGTGGACGCGGCTGCACGCCCTGGCGTCGAAGGGCGCGTGGGCGAACTCGCGGCCGTCGATGACGACCTTCACGTCGCGGCTCTTGCCGATGGCGCAGGCCTCGCACTCCCGCGCGCACGTCTGACAGCCGTCGCAGACGCTCCCCTCGAAGAGCGGCGTGGGCTCGAGCGCGGCGTCGGTGAAGACGGCGAAGACCCGCTGCCTGGGCCCGAACTGCGGGGTGAGCAGCAGCTTCGAGTGGCCCAGCTCGCCCAGCCCGGCCGCCACGCCGATGACACGCAGCGAGACCATGCCATCGGGGCCGGCCGGCTGGTCGTCGCGGATCTGCCGGCCGCTGTGGGGATGGAACGGGTTGTGGACGGGCACGCTGGTGTAGCCGTCCTGCTCGAGGAGGAGACAGACGGCCCGCAGGACTCCGGGCGCGACGATCTCGTTGAGGTACCAGTAGGCGTCGCAGTTGTACGCCTGCCAGTAGGTGCCCTCCTCCACCGCCTTGAGCGTGCCGCGCGGATGGCGGACGGCCACGGCGATGACGGTGCGCGTCGGTGGGAAGATCGTGTGCGGGTGCAGCTCCGGCGGAGCGGCCTGGAAGCGGGCGATGGGCGCGAAGCCGACCAGGTCGGCGCCGGCCTCCATCGCCACACGACGGACGCGTTCGGTCAGCGTGCGCATCGGGCCTCCTCGTCGCGGCTGCGGGTCATTCGTGGAACTCGCTCGGGCGGTCGGCGGAGGCGCAGAAGTCCGCGGCGGTGGCCTCGCGCGCGGTACCCGTGGCGGGCTCGCCGTCGAGGAAGACGACGAGATCGAGCTCGCGGTCGGGCCTGTCGCGCTCGCGGGCGAACTTGCGGACGATCGCGCCGGCTGGCAGCGTGGGCCGGCCCATGACGCGCTCGAGCTCGAAGTCGAGCATCCCCTGGTAGGCGCGGTAGACCAGCTCCGTGCACACCACCTTGTCGGCGGTCGAGAAGTCGAACTCGAAGTCGTAGGGCTTGCCGTGGTGGCGGAAGGCCCGGACGATGGCCTCGGCGACCTGCCGCTCGCTCAGCCGCGGCCGCAGCACGGCCACGTGGTCGGCGTGGAGCGAGTGGTGGAGCGAGCTGAAGACGACGCCTTCGCTGACCGCCTCGATCACCGTGCGGGCCTGGCCGTCGGGCGCGGCGGCCAGGTAGTCGTCGAGCCGCTCCCTCACGGCGTTGTCGTCGGCGATGCCCAGGCGGCGCAGATCGTCAACGGTGCCGACGTAGAGCGCGGCGTGGGGCCAGAAGCCGGGGAGGAAGGCGTTGGAGAGGAACCAGTTGCGGCGCTCGAGCAGGATGTCGCCCGGCCGCAGCCTGGCGGTCAGCGCGTCGATCTGGTCGAGGGAGACACACGGCGGGCGCTGGACGATGCGGGTGTCGCCGATCCACTCGGCGACCATCGACTGGACGGCGTAGGCGGGGGAGTAGGCGTCGCCCTTGACGCGCTCGAGGAACAGGTCCACCCACACGCGGTGGCGCTGGAGCCGGTGGTCGCGCACGTAGGCGACGCAGTGGTCGATCTGGCCCGCCAGCCAGTCGAAGTCGTCTGGCGGCCAGACGGCGGCGGCGCGCCAGCGGCGGCGTCGGGTCAGGAAGTAGGCCCCGGTCTCGTCGAAGGCCATGAGGCTGCGGCGCCTGCCGACGCTCTCGTAGATGCGGTCGAACATGCCCGCGGGGATGCCCCAGGCCGGCTCGGCCTCGTTGAGCTTGCGCCGCTGCACCGGGCGGTCGCGGTAGGTGTGCACCAGCTCGAGCCCCGCGCGGAACACGGCCGACGTCGCCGCGTAGCCGAGCAGGAAGCACCGCGCCCGAGCCTTGGGCTCCCGCACCGCCCCCGAGCCCGAGTAGGTCGCCACCAGCCGCAGCAGCGCCGTGCGGTACGACAGGTACTCGACGAAGAACCAGCGGAGCTGCTCGTCCTCCTGCGGCGTGTAGTAGTCGCGGCCCTCGGCCGCGAAGCGCTGCTGGACCGTCGCCTGGTAGGCGTCCATCCGCTCCTCGAGGTCGGCGAGCCCCCCGATCGCGGTCCGCAGGCGGGCGAGGTCGGCCCTGGCCTGCACCTCGATGGCCGCGGGCGACAGGTGCGCCATGGCCGACGGCAGCGCCTCGTAGGAGCCCGACTGCGGCGTCCCCCGGAACCCGAGGTAGATGCCCATGCCCAGCACCGCCAGGTGCGACACCACGAGCGCCGCCACCGTCGCACGCCGCGGCACGGTGACCCCGCGCAGCGCGCGCCGAGCCCAGCGACCCCACACGACCGCAGAGCCCACCACCGCGGCCGCGCACGGCAGCGCCGTCGCCCACTTGTGCACGGGGTGCACCCCCCCCAACAGGTCGGCGCGCAACGCCAGCGACCCCAGCATCACCCCACCCGCGATCGCACACCGAGGCGTCCAGCGGTCCGCGAACGTCGCCCGACCCACCCGCACCGCACGCACCGCGATCAGGTACGCCACGTGCACCGTCACGACCATCGAGACCCACCACAGCCGCCACAGCGCCGACTGAGTCTTCCAGCCCGTCCACACCAGCAGGAGGTAGCAGGCCTGGGAGAAGACGACCGCCGCCAGCCCCAGCAGCAGCAGCCGCGGCCGCTCGCGCCGCACACCGAGGTAGAAATGCGCCAGCGCCGAGCCCACCGCCAGGCCCACGAACGTCAGCAGCACCTGCACCCGCACCGCGCCCAGCGACCCCACCCCGGCCGCCACCACCAGCAGCGCCGCCGACGCCGATACCGAGAACGCCAGCATCCGCCACAGCGCGTGACGCGCGCTGCTCACGCCCGACGCCGACAGCCTCATCGCTCACGCCCCACGATACGGGCCTCCCTGCCTGCTATGCTCGCGCTTCCGCGCCCCCCTGTCAACTCCGCGCCCCGCCGAGGCGCCAAAGGGCAGTGACTCGGCGGCGGCTTTCTGCTATCATGTCTGCCCGACGCGGGAGGCGGAACGAGAGACAGGACGATGCTGACCGACAATATCCTCGACCTGATCGGCAACACGCCGCTGCTGCGGCTCAAGGGCGAGCGCGTCTTCGCGAAAGCGGAGTTCCTCAACCCTGGGGGCAGCATCAAGGACCGGGTGGCGCTGGCGATGATCGAGGGGGCCGAGCGCGACGGCAAGCTGCGGCCCGAGTCGATCCTCATGGAGCCGACCTCCGGCAACACGGGCATCGGCATCGCCCTCGTGGGGCGGCTGAAGGGCTACCACGTCCAGATCGTGATGCCCGAGGGGATGAGCGAGGAACGCAAGAAGCTGATCACGGCGCTGGGCGCCGAGCTGATCCTGACCCCCGACGACGAGGGCATCCCGGGCGCGGTGAAGCGGGTGCGGGAGCTGGCGGCCGAGGACCCGCGGGTGTTCGTCTGCCAGCAGTTCGAGAACCCGGACAACCCGCGGATCCACTACGAGGAGACGGCCCGCGAGCTGTGGCGTCAGATGAGCGGCGAGATCGCCTGCTTCGTCGCGGGGGTGGGCAGCGGCGGCACGCTCCAGGGCGTCGGGAAGTTTCTCAAGGAGCACAAGCCGGACTGCCAGGTGGTGGCTGTGGAGCCGAAGAACGTCTCGGCCCTGCTCGGCCACGAGCCGGGCCTGCACCAGATCCAGGGGATCGGGGACGGCTTCGTGCCGGCCATCCTCGACGTCTCGATGGTGGACGACGTAGTGGAGGTGACCGACGAGGACGCGATCGAGACGACCCGCCAGCTCGGCCGCGACTACGGGCTGCTGGTCGGGATCTCGTCGGGCGCCAACGTGTGGGCGGCGCGCGAGCTCGCCCGACGCATCGAGGGCAACATCGCGACCGTGCTGCCGGACCGCGCCGAGCGCTACTTCAGCACGGCGCTGCTCTGAGACCCCCTCGCGGCACGGCCCTGTGGCGGGGCGGCCGATGCCAGGCTTCGCAAGGCACGCGCGACGTGGGGGCTGGCGGCGGGGGCCTGCCGTGCGGGTGCCTGCGTGCCTGCTGGCTGTTGCGCTTGCGTGCCGCGCCGCGACCGCGGGAGCGGCCGATCCCACGATCCGCATCGACGACTTCGAGAAGCCCGGCGAGCCCCCGGTGCTCAGCACGAGCCGCAAGGGGAGCGG
>CBFDBL010000215.1:0-8980 GCA_965603035.1 uncultured bacterium | reverse complement strand
CTGGCGGCGGCAGCGCGCCCCTGCGCGCGAGGTCGATCGCGCGCACCCCGCCCACCACGGTCAGCACCACAGCGATCAGGCCGATGGCCAGGCGGTATCTCGTCCACAGCAGCGCGACCGGCCAGACCACAATCGTGGCGAGGAAGATCCAGGTCGCTCGGTCCCACCCAGGGCGGCATTCCCAGGCGATCTTCTGCCGCGCCGGATTCACGATCGGGGGGAACTGCTCTGGGGCCAGGTCGGCAAGGTTGTCAGGGAACCGCCCCCCGTGGGCCGCTGCGTACTCGCCGAGCAGCCTGGGTATGTGGTACTCGAGGTGTCTCAACGTCCGGTACCAGCGAGGCCCGCCGCAGGGCTCCTCGAGATCCGGTCGCGGCAGGAGCCACCAGGCCGCGGCGAGTGCGGCGAGGCCCGCTGCGACGATGATGCCCTGGCGTCGCAGGCTCCGCACCCTGTGCGTCGCGTGCGCGTTGGGTGCGTGTTTGGCCATGTCTGTCTCGCTACTGACCGAGCTTCCTCAACGCCGGCTGGAGAGCGAACCGGAGGTAGGTGGCGTGGTTGCCGCGGGCCTTGCCGAGGGCGGCGAGGCGGGCCTTCATGGCCGGGATGGCGGGACGGGCGGCCTCGCCGAGCAGCTCGAGGGCACGGGCCGCCTGGACCTGGGCGTCGGGCTGGCCCTTCTCCAGTTCCCTGGTCAGCAGGGGGAGGGCCTGGTCGGTGTGGCCGAGCGCAGCGAGCGCGCCCGCGGCCTCGATGCGGACGCAGTCGGCGGGGTCGGTGAGCGCCTTGACGAGGGCCTCCCTCGCGGGCGCGGCGTCTTTCCCCAATGCCCGAAGGCCGACGGCTGCCCAGTAGCGCACCGCGGCGTCCGCATCGCCCAGCAACTCGAGCTGCCGCGGCATCGCCTGCGGGCCTCCTCCCACCAGGTCGGCGGCCGCGCGGATGCGCGCCTGGGGAGCCTTGCCGGGATGGCGGGCCATCTCGTAGGGCGTGGAGCCCTTGCTGCGCTTCGAGAGCTCGGCCTCGGGCAGGAAGGCGACGTCGCGGGTCGCGGCGAGCCACTGGCGATGGCGCTCGCGCATCCGCTCGAGGATGGGCTTGTGGGCGGGCGAGTCGGCGAGGTTGTGGACCTGGTGTGGGTCGCTCTGGGTGTCGTAGAGCTCCTCTGTGGGGCGTGTGGGGCCTGCGTAGGCCCTCTGGGGGCCGTCGAGCTTGCCGTCGGCGGCGAGGCGCGTGATCTCGCCTCGGATCTCGCCGAGGTCGGAGTAGTAGCTCGGCTGGTTGTAGGACAGGTGGGGCATGTAGTTGCGGACGTAGAGGTAGCGGCGGTCGCGGACCGAGCGCGCCAGGTCGTAGGCCTCGTCCACGCGGTCCCGCGCGCCGTAGACGTACTGACGCGGCTCCGCGGCTGCGGCGCCCAGGAACGCCTGGCCCTGCATGTGGTCGGGGACGGGCAGGCCGGCGAGGCTGAGCACCGTGGGCGCGAAGTCCACGAAGCTCACGAGCCGGCCGAGCGTCTCGCCCGGCCTGGCGGGGGCGAGGTGCTGCCATTTCGTCGGGAAGCGGACGAGCAGGGGGACGTGGAGCCCGGAGTCGAGGATGAGTCGCTTGTGGCGCGGCATCCCGGCGCCGTGGTCGGAGTAGAAGAAGACGATGGTGTCGTCGGCGAGGCCGTCGTCGTCGAGCTGCTGGAGCAGCGCGCCGACCTGCCTGTCCATCACGGTGATGCAATCGTAGTAGCGGGCGACCGTGCGGCGGACGATGGGCGTGTCGGGGTAGTAGGGCGGGAGCGGGGCGGTGGCGGGCTCGTGGCGCTCGGCGGGCGCGAGCTGGCTCTGCACCCGCTTGCGGAACTGCTCGTAGGGCCACACCATGGAGCGCGACTGGTGTGTGACGGTGTGGTTGAAGACGCAGAAGAAGGGCTGCCCTGGCTTGCGGCCGCGCCAGTGGGCCTTGGCGCTGCACCGGTCCCACGACGCCTTGATGATGGCGCCCGCCGTGCTCGTGTTGTAATCGGTCTTGACGCGGTTGGACGTGAAGTAGCCGGCCCGCCTCAAGTACGTGGGGAAGCCCTTGACGTGGTCGGGTACTGGGAAGGCGGACCGCAGGTGCATGGTGCCGAGGGTCGTGGCATAGACGCCCGTGACGAGGCAGGAGCGGGAGGGCGAGCAGACCGGGTTGGTGGCGTAGCAGTGGGTGTAGCGGACGGCCTGCCTGGCGAAGGCATCGAGGTTCGGTGTCGCGGCATAGGCGTCGCCGCAGCATCCGAGGTTGGGGCTCATGTCCTCGCAGGTGACCCACAGGATGTTGGGGCGTGCGGGCGGGCCATGCTCAGCTTCTGCGCCGCGGGCCGGGGCGGTGAGGAGGGCTACCGCCGAGGTGGCGGCTGCCTGCCGCAGGAAGTCGCGGCGGCGCAGCCTGCGGGGCGGGGGCTCGGGGTGGTGGCGTCTCACGGTGTGGCTCTCCTGCATGGGGTCGTGCGCGGGGCCTGCATCCTACGCCGCGCGGGCCGCCGGGTCAAACTGGGCGAGCGAATGGTTGACGGGCTGGGCGCTGTGTGTCATAATACGCGATGGTGCGATCCCGTGCTCCCGGAGCGGAGAGCGAGAGGCATGAAGAAGACGATCGCGATCGTGGTGGCCGCGGCGGTCATCGGGTGTGCGCTCTGGCGGCTCTGGCCGAGCAGCGGGAGGCAGGCGGCGGGGTTGGCGGAACGGCCCCGCCTGTGCGAGGCGTGCGGCTTCCGCTTCCAGGGGACGACGGAGCCCGTGATGGTCGAGTGCCCGAAGTGCAAGAAGCTGGCGGGCATCCGGGTGAACGTCTTTGTGTGCAGGAAGTGCGGGGAGAGCTTCGAGGCCTTCTACACGAAGCCCGAGGACCCGACGCTGAGGGCCATCGATCCGATGAAGCCGCCTCCTGTGCTGCTCTACAAGCGCGAAGGTGGGGAGTGGGACAAGTCGCGGAAGCGGCTCGGCGAGTTCAAGTGTCCGAAGTGCGGAAGCAAGGACGTTGGGCCGTCGCTGCCGAAGTCCTGAGGGTGGAGAACTGCCATGGCCCGCCGAGGTGCCTTCACTCTGATCGAGCTTCTGGTGGTCATCGCGGTCATCGCGATCCTGGCGGCGCTGGTGATGCCGCTCATCAACAGCTCCATCCGCCAGGCCGAGCGCGCCACCTGCCTGAGCAACACCCGCCAGCTCTTCCAGGCCGTCATGGGCTACGTGAGCAACTGGAACAACTTCTACCCCGACATGGACCTCGTCGAGTGGCGTTGGCCCACCCCCAACCACTGCTGGAACCCCGTCCTCAACGAAGAGATCCACGCACTCGGCCAGAAAGTGCGCTTCTGCCCGGCCAACGAGTACACCGAGTGGCACCCCCGCAAGAACCTCACCTGGGGCGTGAACTCGATGGGCTACTGCATCTATGCCGGGCGCGGGTACTCCTACTACACCCAGCAGGAGGGCTCGAAGTACCTCCCAGGCCAGACCCCCGCCACCGCCAAGGCCGACAGCGTCGTGATCACCGACCTCGTCCGCATGTGGTACGGCGCCTGGTACCGCGACGGCCTCCACATCAACAACCACATCGACGACGAGACCTTCGCACCCATCGGCGGCCACTGCTGCTTCGCCGATGGCAACGCCCGCTGGACCCCCGCCGACCAGCTCGACTGGGACCGCTACTACCAGGAATACCCCTCCCACGCCTTCGACCAGGGCTGGACCTTCTGCCTCGGCTTCCGGCGGTAGCGGCCCGCGCTCCGCGTTCGTGATGCCCGCCTGCACCGCCCGCGCTCGACCGGCCCTTGACGCGCCCTACCCAGGCTGTCATGATGCCGCAAGGGGATCGCACGTCGCTGGCGGAGAGAGCAGAGCATGAAGAAAGCCATTGTGGTCGTGGCAGCGCTGGCAGTCATCGGCCTCGCCGTCTGGCGCCTGTGGCCGAGCCGGGGCAGGGCGACGGCGGCGATGGAGGCGCGCCCGCGCCTGTGTGAGGAGTGCGGCGAGCGCTTCGAGGGGCCGACCGACGACATCCTGCTCGAGTGCCCCAAGTGCCACAAGCGGGCCGGCGTGCGGGTGCACGTCTACCAGTGCGGCAAGTGCGGCGAGAGCTTCGAGGCCTTCCACTCGAAGCCCGAGGACGCCACGCTCACCGAGATCGACCCGATGAAGCCGCCGCCGACGATGCTCTTCAGAGCGCCCGGCGGGGAATGGACGCGCTCGTGGAAAGAGGTCAAGAAGCAGCTCAAGTGCCCCAAGTGCGGGAGCACGGACGTTGCGGCCCCTCTTCCACACTAGCGCCTTGCACGGAGTGATGCCATGTCGCGGAGCCGAGGCTTCACGCTGATCGAGCTGCTGGTCGTCATCGCCGTGATCGCGATCCTGGCGGCTCTCGTCATGCCGCTCATCAACAGCTCCATCCGCTCCGCCGAGCGCGCGACCTGCCTCAGCAACACACGACAGCTCTACCAGGCCGTCATGGGCTACGTCAGCAACTGGAACAGTTTCTACCCCAACCTCGATATCAACTACCAGACCGACTGGCGCTGGCCCACCCCCAACCACTGCTGGAACCCCGTCTTCAACGAGAGTATCGATGCGCTCGGCGCCAAGGTCAAGCTCTGCCCTGCCAACGACTACTCCGAGTGGCACATCCGCAAGGGCCGGACCTGGGGCATCTACTCCATGGGCTACTCGATCTACTCCGGCCGCTCGATCCACTACTACAAGGAGCAGGAGGGCACCAAGTACATCCCGGGCGCCACCCCCGCCAGGTCGAAGGCCGACAGCGTCATGATCACCGACCTCGTCCGCACCTGGTCGGGCGCCTGGACGCGCGAGACCCTCAACATCAACAACCACTACGACGCCAAGACCTTCGCCCCCATCGGCGGCCACTGCTGCTTCGCCGACGGCAACGCCCGCTGGACCCCGGGCGACCAGCTCGACTGGAGCAGGTACTACCAGGAATATCCCTCCAACCCCGTCGATAGCGGCTGGACCTTCTGCCTCGGCTTCCGGCGCTGAGCGGGCGCCGCTGCCTGCTCCTCACTTCCACAATGCGTTGATCGCGTCCACCGTATGGTGCACGAGGGCCTTGCCGCCCTCGGGGCCGACGATGGCGGTGTGGAGGCTGGTCGAGTAGTGGCCGCCGCCGATGGCCTTCGCCGTCGGCAGGTACTTGCCCGACGAGCAGGCGAGCTGGATGAGGAAGGTCTGCACGGCCTTGCTCCGCGCACGCATCTGCACCCCGTAGTCGAGGTAGAGCTCGAACGGGTTGGTCGCGATGACCACGTCGCCGAGGCGCACGACGTGCAGCTCGACGGGGTAGGTCGCGTCGGTGTCCTGCCGCTCGAAGCGCTCGATGAGCATGGGGTCGCGGACCAGGCAGGCCTGCTCCCTGGGCGTGAGCTTCTCGTTCTGCTCCTGCTTCTTCCTCACGCCGGCGAGTCGGGCCCTGGCCTCGGCCAGGTCGTTCTCGGTGATCTTGCGGGCGGGCAGCTTGACGTCGTGCACCTGGTGGATGAGGGGGGCGTCGGTGCGGATGTCCTTGCGGGCGAGGTCGAGGGTGTCGTCCACGGCGGCGACGATGCGGCGGGCCAGCTCCTGGGTGCGTGTCAGGCCGCGGAGCTGGCGCATGCGCTCCTCGGCCGCCTTGTACCACAGGGTGTGCGGCGACTGGTCGCCGGCCGGCGCGCACCAGCCGAGGATGCACAGCTCCTTGCCGTGCCTGGCGTGGAGTTGCTCGCGGACGTCGTGCCAGAAGTCGGCGTTGACGGTGCGCCGGCCCTCGACCTCCTGGGAGGGGCAGGCGAGGTTGATGGCCAGGGCCTTCAGCGTCGTCGCCCCGTCCCAGAAGAAGAGCATGTCGACGCCGTGGTCCTCGTAGCCCTCGAGGGCGCGGAACTCCGGGCCGTCTGTCTTGCCATACATCCGCGACCTGCCGTTCTCGTAGGCGACGCGGCGGTTGCGCCCGACGACGGCGTGGCCGTAGGTCCAGCTCACCCCGCCCGGCTTGCGGCTCTCCCACGCCCGGACCACCGCGTCGGTGAGCCGCTCGATGAGGAACGCGACGAACTCGTGTCCCCGCATCACCCCCGTCTCGGGGATGTCGTAGGCGTACCACCGCTCGATCATCACCGGCGCCGTGTGGGTGTGGGTCGCGCTCAGGAAGACCTTGCGGACGTCCACGCCCGGCAGCTTGCCCGCGAGGTGCTTGCGGAAGCTGGCCTGCACGCCCTCGCGGATGGCCACGAGGTCGCAGGAGACCACGATCGCGTGGTCCAGGCTCTCGTCGCCCGCGCGGGTCTCCAGCGCCAGGGCCGTCGCCGTCACGGGGTTGTCCACCGAGCGGGCGATGCGCGTGTGGAACTGCCCGGCCAGCGGCACCGCCTTGTCGGGGGTGATGCTCGTCGTCGCCGCGCCGATCCACAGCTCCGCCGCCTCGGCTCCCTTCGCCGCGGCGAGCAGCACAACAAGCGTGCACCCGAGCGCCAGGGCCAGGGCCGGCTCGCGCACCACTGCGTCCATGCGGTCATCCTCCAGGGGGGCGGGCTACTTTGCGCCGCGCTCGACAGCGGCAGCGACCTTCCCGGGATCCACCTTCCCGGGCGCCTTCGGGAAGGCGTAGGGCAGCAGCCACCAGTCCTCGGTGAACGAGGCGGTCTTGCCCGGAGCCATGTTCGTCCGCGGGCCGATGGGCTCGAGCTCGCACAGCTCGTCCTTGTAGTACCAGATCGAGATCTGGAACGCGGCCATCTCGTTATACGCGCGGTCGGGGTAGGTGGGGAAGCGCTTGACGAACATCTGGCCGTTGCGCATCAGGTAGGCGAGCCAGCCGGCGTGGCTGTCGATCCCCAGCTTTGCCTGGGCCGGCGTGCCCTTGATGATCAGCCAGTCGTCGCTGACCAGGATGTTGGGGTCCTGGGGCCGGAAGTTCATCACCGGCCCGGGGCCGTACATGACGTACTTGTTGGGGAAGCGGTTGTTGGGGGTGAGCGGGATGACGACGATGCCGCCGCCGTGGGCGAAGGTCCTGCTCCAGTGGCACCAGTGCTTCGTCTCGCCCGAGACGTTCTTGATGGTCTGGGTGAAGCGTAGGTGGGAGGACTTGGGGTCGAGCTCGAAGTCGCGGATGAGCTGGACGCCGGTCGGCTCGTCCTCGACGCTGGTGAGCCTTGCCTTGCGCGGCCCCGTGATCTCGGCCGTCCAGGGGCCGACCCAGAGCATCGGGTGCTTGGGGATCACGTGCTCGGGGCCGATGTCGCAGCGGCCCGCATCGCCCGCGCCGCCCGTCTTCGCCACGGGGTCGTAGACCTTGCCCGCCTGCTCGGCCTTCAGCGGCAGCGCGTTGACCCCCTTCCACGAGTACTCGAGGGGCCGCCCGCCGCACTGATGGCACAGGACGACGCGGCAGCTCGCATTCTCGAGCCTCACGCAGCCCTTGTAGCCGTGGAAGTCGATCCTGCCCGTGCCCGGGAACTCCCCGGCGTGGCAGGCGGCGAGGGCGAGCAGGCAGCCGAGCGTCGCCAGGGCTCGCATTGCGATCCCCTCTCGTGGCCTGGTGCTGGCAGACAGCGGTCCGCCGCATCATACGCCGTGTGGGCCGCTTCGTCAAGCGGGCGCTTGACTCGCTCCGACCGGCCTGCGATAAGGGGGCCATGCGCATCGCCTACGGCATCCACGGATACGGCCGCGGCCACTCGTCGCGGGCGCTGGCGGTGCTGCCCGAGCTGGCCGCGCGCCACGACGTGCTGCTCTTCGCCGGCGGCGACGCCCACAAGGCCCTGAGCGCCGACTACACCGTCGTCCGCCTCCCTGTGTTCAAGTACGAGCTGAAGCCCGACGGCCGCCGCTCGAAGGCCAGGACGCTGCTCCGTGGAATGGCGAAGCTGCGCGACCTGCGTCGCTGCGGGCCGGCCCTCGAGATGACCTGCGAGGCGCTCGCCGATTTCGGGCCCGACGTGGTCCTGTCCGACTCCGAGCCGTGGACCCACTGGGCTGCCCGCCGCATGGGCCTGCCCCGCATCAGCTTCGACCACTACGCCGTGCTCGTCCTCTGCGAGTGGCCCATGTCGCGATGGGGCCGCCTCGTGTGCTGGACGGAATCGGCCGTCTACCGATGGATGATGGCGGCGCCGTCGGACCGCTACGTGATCGCGAGCTTCTACGCCCCGCCGGCCAGGCGCGAGGGCGTGTGCGTCGTCGGCCCCGTGCTGCGCGACGTCGTCAAGGAGGTGACCCCCGAGCGGGGCGACTCCCTGCTCGTCTACTTCTCCCACGGCCACGTCCATTTCACGCCTCGCATCGAGCAGGCCCTGCGCGAGCTCGACCTGCCGGTCCTCGTCTACGGCACAGGGCGCGAGGGGGCCGACGGCAACCTCGACTTCCGCCCGCCCAGCAACACCAGGTTCGTCGACGACGTGGCCGCGGCTCGCGCCGTGTTCGCCACGGCGGGCAACCAGCTCATCAGCGAGTGCGTCCACCTGCGCAAGCCGCTGCTGCTGATGCCCGAGGACTGCCTGGAGCAGCGGCTCAACGCCACGGCCATCGAGCGGATGGGCATCGGCATGCGGACCTCACGCCGCGGGGTCACGGCCGAGCAGCTCCGCGCCTTCCTCGACAACGTGCCGCGCTATGCAGAGAGCTTCCCCGACGTGACCTCCGGCGGCCAGCCCCGCGCCGTCGAGGCCATCGAGCGCTACGCCGCCGAGCTGACCGAGCGCGAGCCGGGATAGCCCGACGCCTGCTCGGCGCCCCGTTCGGAGTCCACGCCTTCAGGCGTGAGTGAGGTGGCCGAGCGGTTCTTGGGCCTCGGGTTGTCGGTAGCCTCAATAGAGCCTGAAGGCTCCACTCCGGAACGCCCTGGCGCCGTTCGGAGTCCACGCCCTATGGTCATCAATGAGTTGTGTGGACAGGCCTCCAGTGCGTGTCATCCTGAGCCCATTCGGCCGCGCCGAATGGCGCGAAGGATCTCTCAA
>CBFDBL010000214.1:0-8986 GCA_965603035.1 uncultured bacterium | reverse complement strand
ACCAGGCTGCGGGCGGACCATGAGCGATCCCATCGAGTTCGCGAAGCTCTCGGGCAGCGGGAACGACTTCGTGTGCCTCGACAACCGCGACGGGCGCTTCGATGCGCTGCTGGCGGTGCCGGAGCGGATCGGCCAGTTCGCCCGCACGGTGCTGCGCCGTCGCCTGGGCGTGGGCGCCGACGGGATGCTGTTCGCCACGACGTGCCCGCCGGGCACCGAGGGGGACATCTGCGTGCGCTTCTTCGAGCCCGACGGCACCGAGGCCGAGCTGTGCGGGAACGGGACGGCCTGCTTCGCGGCCTGGGCGATCGCCAACGGGTGGGTGGCGGGCGACCTGATCGGCATCCACACGTCGTCGGGCATGGTGTGGGGCAAGGAGATCGGCGACGGCTACGTCCGCGCCTGCATCCCACTGCCGCAGGGCATCGAGCCCGACGTGCGCATCGAGCTCGACGGCCGCGCGTGGTCGGGCGACTTCGCCGTTACGGGCGTGCCGCACCTGGTCGTCTACGTGGACGACGTGGAGGCCGTCGACATGATGCGCCTCGGCCCGGCCATCCGCAGCCACCCGCGGTTCGGCGAGCGGGGGGTCAACGTCAACTTCACCGAGGTGCTGGGCGAGGGGCGACTCGCGGTCCGGACCTTCGAGTTCGGCGTGGAGGCCGAGACGCTGGCCTGCGGCACCGGCTGCTCGACGGCGGCGGCCATGGCGGCCATCCGCTTCGGCTGGCCGGCCGACTACCTGGACGACACGAGGCCCGTGCGGATTCGCGTGCGCAGCGGCGACGAGCTCCGCATCTGGCTCTCTCGCGACGACGGGGGAGCCTTCGACAAGGTGTGCCTCGAGACGGTCGTCCGCTTCCTGTATCGCGGCACCCTCAGCGCGTGCCTGGCCGCCCAGGCCCTCGGCGAGCCGCCGCCCAGCCGCTGGCAGCCGGGCCCGGCCGAGCGCCCCTGCCCCAAGCAGGCAACCCTCTGACCCGTGCCACGAGCATCCAGTATCGAGCATCGGGTGTGCCTGATGATCAGCATCGACCAGAACTGCCACAGCCTGTGGGACACCCTGCCCAAGCTCCAGGCCCTCGCCGCCCACGGCCGGCGGGTGACCCACTTCGTCGAGGACGTGGACGTCGCGTTCACGGCGCTCGGCGCGAGCGTGGATGACGCGGTGCTCCACCTCACCCGCGAGCGCTTCCATCGCAGCGGCGGTCAGGACTGGGGGGCCGCGCTCTTCTACAGCGAGTTCCTCGGCAAGCTGCCGGTCGAGATCCGCCACTGGGAGCCGTTCACCGGCCTCAAGACCAACACCCTGGCCCGCAAGCTCGCCCGCGACATCGACGACCTCTACGACGAGCTGAGCCCTGGCGACAACTGGCAGCTCATCGGCTCGTCCTACATCGGCGACCGCGACCACCACCGCGTCATCGGCGACCTGAGCGTCCGCGAGACCCGCTGCTTCCTGTTCGAGCTGTTCCACATCGCCCGCGACGACATGCTCCGTGCCTTCCCCGAGGCCGCGGCGCATCGGCGGATCGCCTCGTGGTTCTGTGCCGAGGAGGGCCGCCTGGCCGAGCTGCTCGACGCCCACGCCGACGCCGGCCTCGCCGACCTCTACAAGGCGTGGCTCGCCAGCCACCTCGACACCGACCTCGTCGGCCTCGACGTCTCGTCCTCGCTCTTCGCCCTCGGCGCCGACGCCGCCCGCACCGCCTTCCTCGAGATCTTCCTCACCGACTACGAGCAGCGGGCCGGGCTCTGCAACGCCGCCATCGAGGAGACCGACGGCGACCTGCGGCCCCTGGCCGTCAGGGACGGCGAGCTGCCGTTCTTCGCCATCATGGAGCATCAGGGCCACGCCGTGCGCTGCGCCGCCTACCTGCGCGGCGACGAGATCCTCTTCGGCCGCCACGCCATCCCGCTCGCCGACGGCCGCCGCCTGCCGCTCGACGCCATGGCCGAGGCCGGCATCCGAGCGCTCGCAGGCAAGGCCCTCATCCTCGTCATCCAGGCACGCCTGGGCCCAGCGGGGCAGCCGCTCGCCATGCCCCACCGCGGCTCCCTCTACATGCCCTCCGCCCACCGCCTGGCCGAGAAGCTCGCCGAGGCCGGCCTGCTGCCCGGCGGCCTGAGGCCCATCGTCCGCGTCCGCTTCCGCCTGCTCGACCACCTCCGCGAGCTCGACACCGTCATCCACCTGCCCGACCACCTCGCCGCCGCCATGGGCAAGGCCGAGGTGCCCGCCCGCGAGCTCGGCGAGAGCTGGGCCGACCTCGCCCACGACGCCGCCGACCGCCTCGAAACGCTCAGGAACCCGTCCGCCCGCACCCAATGGGCCAAGGACCACTTCCCCGACCTCACCGCCCAGATGGCCGCGCTCAGCGACCGTCGCCGCCGTCTCGCCCAGGGCAGCACCACCCCCGAGGAGATGCGTGCCCTCTGGGACCAGGAGAAGGCCCTCCAGCTCGACCTGCTCGACGAGACCCTCCGCCAGATCGCCATCGACTGGCAGCTCCGCGACCTCGACTACTGGGACAGCCGCGGCGCCCTGCTCCCCTGGTCCATCGCCCTCGGCGGCCAGGGCTTCTACGACCGCCTGCTCGCCGAGGCGGAGATCGGCGAGGAGGCCGGCGGGTAGTCCAGGCGGGAGGCGCGTTCCTCCTCAAGAATCGCGGAATGAAGTTGCTTTCGGCCACGGGGGCGGGTAGACTCCGCACCCTGATGGCCAGGGCCCCGCGCCGCCGAGGGACGGCGGCCGGGGCGTTGTGTGTGCTGACGAAGGTGTGTCGTGTCCTCGCCCGCCGACAGCGCGAAGGCGTCGGCCCCGCCCGGGGCCGAGGTCGCCGAACCCCCCTCACACGACGTGCGGCACGCGATGTGGCACGTGACCACCGCGTGGCTGTTCGGCTCCGCGTGGATGTACCTCACCATGGGGGCGACGCTCACGCGGTTCGCCAAGCTGCTGGGCCTGCCGACCTTCTGGTTCGGCGTGCTGGCGGCGATGCCGTACGCGGGGGCGCTGATGCAGCTCCCGTCGAGCTACTTCATCGCGCGCTACGGCCACCGCAAGCGGCTGCTGATGGCGTTCGGCATCGTGTCGCGGGTGGTGTGGATCGGGATCGCGCTGATCCCGTGGGTGCTGCCAGGGGCGTGGTGGTGGCCGATGCTGATGATGCTGCGGGGGTGCTCGTCGCTGAGCGGGCACGCCATGTCGCCGGCCGTGATGTCGTGGTTCGCCGACCTGATCCCGCGTCGGATCCGCGGCCGCTACTTCTCGCGTCGGAACCAGCTCTCCCGGCTGGTCGCGGTGTTCGCCACGCTGATGGCGGGCACGGTGCTCGACGCGGCGCAGCGCCACGGCGCGGCCGCCCTGCTGCGGACCGTGAGCGCGCTGCTGGCGCTGGGCGGGGTGCTCGGCACCATCGACTTCCTGTGGCTACTCCCCGTGCCCGACGTGGCGCACCGGCCGAACCGGCGGCAGCGCTTCTGGAGCCTGTTCCGCGAGCCGCTCGCCGACCGCGACTTCCTCCACTACCTCGGCTACACCGCCACGGTCACCCTGGGGATGGGCTTCATCGGCCAGTTCGTCTGGCTCTACCTCTTCGACGTGCTGCACCTTGGCAACCGGTCGGCGAACATCATGCTGGCGGCGGTGCCGCTGGTGGTCGGCTACTTCGGCGTGCGCGGCTGGGGGCACGTGCAGGACCGGGTGGGCTGCAAGCCGACGCTGGTGATCGCGGGCCTGCTGGTGGTGCCGGGTGCGGCGTCGTGGATCCTCGTGACGCCGGAGCACATGTGGCTGGGCTACTGCGGCGTGCTGCTGTCGATCGTCGGCTGGTCGGGGGTGGAGCTTGCGAACTTCAACATGATGCTGAGCCTGGGCGCGTCGCGCAAGGGGCAGCGCCAGGGCAGCGCCTACCTGGCGGTGAACAGCGTGGCGGTGTCGGCGGCGGGGGTGGCCAGCGGGCTGCTGGGCGGCACGGTGGCGCGGCTGCTCGAGGGGTGGGACGGGTCGCTGCTCGGCTGCCGCATCACCTACCACGGCGTGCTGTTCCTCATCTCGGGCGGCCTGCGGCTGCTCGGGCTGCTGTGGCTCGTCGGCATGCACGATCCGCACGCGCAGACGACGCGCGCGGCCGTGCGCTACATCGCGGTGAACATCTACTCGAACCTGCGCCAGGGCCTCTTCATGCCCGTCCGCCGCGCCGTCCGCCTCGGCCGCCTGACCTACCGGCTCACCCGACGACGCCGCGCCACCCGACGCTCGGGGGACGGTGACGCCCGCCGCGTTGACAGGCCCTCCGGCTCCTGATATCATGCGACGCAGTCAACCCCTTGTGCTCAGGCGCGTCGCATGCTGCCGTTCCGCGATCACAATCCCTCGGGCTCGGTGCCCTACGTGACGCTCGCGCTCATCGCGGCCAACGCGCTGGTGTTCCTCGGCGAGATCGGGCAGTCGCCGCGCCGCCGCGAGGCGGTCATCTTCCAGTACGCCATGCAGCCGGTCGAGGTGGTGCGGGCGCTGCGGGGGCAGCCGACGCCGGGCCAGCGGGTGCCGGCGCTGGCGACGCCGCTGACCTCGATGTTCATGCACGCGGGCTGGGCGCACCTGCTGGGCAACATGCTCTACCTGTGGATCTTCGGCGACAACGTCGAGGACAGGATGGGGCACGCGAAGTACCTGGCCTTCTACCTGCTGTGCGGGCTGGGCGCGGCGTTGGCCCACCTGGGGGTGAACCCGTCGTCGCCTGTGCCGACGGTCGGCGCGAGCGGCGCGATCGCGGGGGTGCTGGGCGCGTATCTGCTGGCGTTCCCGCGCGCGCAGGTCTCGACGCTGGTGCCGCTGGGCTTCTTCATCACGGTGATCCGGCTTCCGGCGGTGATCGTGCTGGGCATGTGGTTCGTGCTCCAGTTCTTCAGCGGCGTGGGCTCGCTGACGGCGCGGCGGATGGGCGGGACGGCGTGGTGGGCGCACATCGGCGGGTTCGTGCTGGGGATGGCGCTGCTGCCGCTGTTCCAGAAGCGCCGGGAGAAGCGGCGCGCGTACGGCTACTACCGGACGGGCTAGCCATGGCGGGAGCCTCGTGGCGCAGCGTGGGCTCGGCGGCGGCGGAGCGGCCGCTGACGCTGGACGAGGCGCTGGGTGTCCTGCGCGACGCGGCGCAGGCGCTCGGCGAGGCGCACGCCGCAGGCGCGGTGCACGGCGCGGTGTGCGCCGACAGCCTCGTGCTCGACGAGCGGGGCGCGACGCGCCTCGTCCGCGACGAGCCGGCGCCGGCCGCGCTCAGCCCCGAGCAGCAGGCGGGCGGGCCGCCGGACCGCCGGTCCGACGTCTACGCGCTGGGGGCGACCGTCGCCGAGCTGGTGGCCCACGTCGAGCCGCTGCCCGAGCCGGTCCGGCGGATGCTCGCCCAGATGACCCTGGCCGACCCGTCCGCGCGCTACCAGACGATGGACGAGGTGCTCATGGCGCTCGAGGCCTGCGAGCTGATGACAGGCCACCGCGCCGTCCGCCACGGTGCCGGGGCGCAGGGCGCCGGGTCGCGGCGGGGCCTGCTCGTGGGGCTCGTCGTGGCGCTGGGCATCGCCATGGTCGTGCTGGCGCTGGTGGTCGCCCTGGGCAGGACGCCGGAGCCCCGCGGCAAGCCGCCCGCGTCGTACAAGGACCTGGTGGAGAAGCTCGCCCCGATGCCCGACACCCCGAGGCCGACGACCCAGCCATGAGCCACGACGCCACGCCCTCGCCCGAGAGCCCGACGTCCGCCTTCGGCGCGCTGCGGCGCGGCGTGACGCTGCGGGCGGTGATCGTGGGCGCGGTGCTGTGCGCGGCGCTCACCGCGGGCGAGCCGTACGGGGTGCTGAAGGTCCGCGGGTCGGCCCTCTGCGCCGACTTCTCGACCGGCGGCGCCGTCTTCCTCTTCTTCGTCCTGATCTTCGGCCTCAACGGGCTGCTGCGCTGGCTCAGCCCGCGCGTCGGCCTCGGCTCCGGCGAGCTCATCACGGTCTACGTCATGCTCGTGCTGGCCTCCGCGATCCCGTCGTGGGGCTTCACGATGAACATGATGGGGCTGATCGCCGGCATCCGCTACTACGCGTCGCCGGAGAACCGCTGGGGCGAGCTCATCCTGCCCCACATCAAGCCCTGGCTCACGCCGGTGGACGAGCGCGCGCTCGGCGGCTTCTTCCTCGGCCTGCCGGCCGACGAGCCCTACCCGTGGCGCGCCTGGGCCGTCCCGCTCGCCATGTGGGGCCTCTTCATCCTCTCGGTCTACCTGGTGATGGTCAGCGTGGTGGCCATCCTGCGGCGCCAGTGGGTCGAGCACGAGCGGCTGACCTTCCCGCTCGCGCAGCTCCCGCTCGAGATGGCCACCACGGCCAGCCCGACCGCGCCGTGGCCGTCGCTGTTCCGCTCCAAGGCCATGTGGGCAGGCTTCGCCGTGCCCGCGCTGCTGCTCAGCTACAACGGCCTGACGAAGTACCTCACCGGCATGCCTCCCATCCGGCTAGGCCAGTACCTGCCCGTCGTCCCGAGGGTCCTCAACGCCGCGTTCCACTTCCGCTTCGAGGTCATCGGGCTGGCCTACCTGGTGAACACCGACGTGCTGCTGAGCCTGTGGGTGTTCGCGTGGGTCTTCATGGTGCAGAAGGCGATCTTCGCCCACGTCGGCTACTCGCTCGGGCCGATCGAGCTCTACTCGGGGCCTGGGACGCCGACGGAGGCCTACGAGGCCTTCGGCGCGCTCGCCGCCTACGTGTTCATCGGCCTATGGGTCGCGCGCAAGCACCTGCGCGACGTGGTGGCCAAGGCGCTGTGGAACGACCGGCGCGTGGACGACAGCCGCGAGCTGCTGCCCTACCGCGAGGCGGTGGTGCTGCTGGTGCTGGGCCTGGTGTACATCGTCGGCTGGATGGTGCGGTCGGGGATGGCGCTGAGTCACGCGCTGCTGTTCATCCTCGGGGCGCTCATCGCGTTCGTGGGCCTGACGAAGATCATCTGCGAGGCGGGGCTGGCGTACGCGCGGACCCCGGTGACGCCGTCGGCGTTCGTCCACAGCTTCCTGGGGCCGGCCGGCCTCGGCCCGGCGAGCGTGGTGAACCTGGGCCTGGCGCTCTGCTGGTCGGGCGACACGCGCACGGTCGCCATGACGTCGGCGGCGACGGGCGCCAAGCTCGGCAGCAGCGGCGCCGTGCAGCCGCGGCGGCTCTTCTGGGCCATGCTCGTCGCGCTCGTCGTCGGGCTCGCCGCCTCCATGGCCGCCGTGTTCCTCATCGGCTACGACTACGGCGGCATGAACCTCGGCGGATGGCAGTTCACCTCGATGAACCGCGCGACCGGCACCTGGATGGTCAACCACATGAAGCTCGAGGACGTCTCCCACACGGGCATGTCGTACCCCAAGATGGGCTTCATGGCCGTCGGCGCCGCCGTCATGGCCGTGCTCATGGTCTGCCGCTTCCGCTTCCCCTGGTGGCCCATCCACCCCGCGGGCATGGCCGTCGGCCTCACCCACCCGACGTTCCACGTCTGGTTCAGCGTCTTCCTCGCCTGGCTGGTCAAGGTGCTGATCCTGAAGCTGGGCGGCATCGGGCTCTACCGCAAGGCGCGGCCCTTCTTCCTCGGCATGATCCTCGGCAGCTTCACCACCGCCGGCGTCTGGCTCGTCATCGACGGCCTCACGGGCCGGCGCGGCAGCTTCTTCACCCTCGGCTAGCCACGCCGAAGGGCAGCGGCGCCTTGAGCCCGTCGTCTCTCGTCCCGTCCCCTTGCTCCCGTGAAGCTCGCTTGCATCGGCCGCCGCTTCCTGGCATCATATCGCCTCGACGGGCCAAGGGTGCCGTCTCGTCCATTGCATCAACGTGCTCGGGCGGGGCGCAACGGGTGGGGGTGAGCCAATGCGTCGGACTCGGATCATCGGCTGGCGGATGGCGGCGCTCCTGGCGGCGATGGCGGTCGCGCCCGCGGCCTGGGCGCAGGACGACTACAGCGACAAGGCCTTCGGCGTGCGGCTCAGGCCGGCGTTCCTCCGCTTCGTCGAGGTCTCGTCCGCCGGCGGCGCCTCGGTGGCCAACCGCTGGTCGGCGGCCGTGAACCCCGCCTCGGCCGACTGGATGCCCGTCCCCAGCAAGCACGGCTTCATCCTCTCGCCCTACTACTCCCACATCGCCTTCAAGGAGGGCACCAGGCTCCACCTGGCCGGCGAGTCGTTCACCTGGAGCCTCGGCGAGCTCGGCACCCTGCTGCCCAGCGTGGTGCAGATCCGCAGCAACCGGGCGCGGGACAGCGCGGGCCTGACCTTCGACTACAAGGTGGACTACGCACAGGTGCAGTGGGCCAAGCGCTGGGGCGACTGGGCCATCGGCCTCAACGGCAGCATCGGCAAGGCCACGATCCGCCAGGACCTCGGGCCGCTGCGCGTCGCCGAGACCGACGCCGACACCTACCGCTTCCGCGCGGGCCTGCTCCACCAGCCCGCCGAGCGCCTGCTCGTGGGCTGCATCGTCGAGTACGGCTTCTCGCCCTACGAGACCGACGCGATCGCCATGACCCCCTTCGGCCCCGTGCCCGTCGAGCTCGACGGCACCGACCGCGGCTTCGTCGCGCGCACCGGCCTGTCCTACGAGTACGCCGACTACTCGTGCGTCTACGCCGACTACCAGCACGGTCGCTACTCGAACGCCGGGGCCCACCTGCTCAGCCACTGGTGGGTGGTCGGGGTGGACCACCGTCTGCTCCAGTGGCTCTGGCTGCGGGGCAGCGCCTTCATCGACGGGCGGGGCAACGCCAGCGGCTCCTGCGGCGTCGGGGCCTACTTCTCGCGCACCTGCTCGCTCGACCTCGGCTACCAGTACGACCCGCTGCCCGAGCTCCAGCCCGAGTTCGGCCGCAGCCACATCGTCCAGGTCGCCTTCAGCGCCCGGTTCTAGTGTCCCGAGCGACAAGCCCGTTCCATTGGCCGCGAGGGCCTGCGCCATGGGTGTCAGCCGTCGG
>CBFDBL010000213.1:0-9004 GCA_965603035.1 uncultured bacterium | reverse complement strand
AGGCGCCCCCCCATTTCGAGTCCGATCTGTCCCACTTAGCCAGAAACATTTCAGAGGACCCCAGGACGTATGCGATCATCGGGGCGGCGATGGCGGTGCATGGGGAGAAGGGATGCGGATTCAAGGAGCCTGTCTACCAGGAGTGCTTCGAGATCGAACTCGGCCTGCGAGCCATACCCTTCGAGCGGGAGAGGGTGTTTCAGATCCACTACAAGGGCCAGCTTCTGAAGAAGACGTACCAGGCCGACTTCATCTGCTTCGGCGAGGTCCTCGTCGAGCTCAAGGCGCTCGACCGGCTCACGAGCAAGGAGGAGGCCCAGGTCATCAACTACCTGAAGGCCTCCGGCCTGTCCGTCGCCCTCCTCATCAATTTCGGCGCCGAGAGCCTCGAATGGAAGCGCATCGTCTACACCCACCACCGCTGATCTCCGCCACTCTTGCTCTTCTCTTCACCCTAATCGCCTCTTTTCTTGCTCTCCGCCTTTTCTCCTCCTCTTCAATCTGCGACAATCTGCGCAATCTGCGGACCGGTCTCCTCTCTTCCCGAAAGGGCTGGCTCATGCTCGCGCGACTCGGCCTCCTCGTCCTGATCCTGGTTCTTCTGACCTCCTCTTCCCGCTCTGCGGAGCTCTTCCCCTTCGTCATCTCGTATGACGCGCCGGAGAACGTGACGAACGTCTCGGGCTGGCTCCACCGGCCCGCGGGCAAGCACGGCTTTGTGCGCGCGCACGACGGACACTTCGTGACCGACGCCGGGCGCATCCGCTTCTGGGCCACCAACTTCTGCTTCGAGGCCTGCTTCCCCGAGAAGGAGACAGCCGAGCGCGTGGCCGCGCGCCTCGCGCGCTTCGGCATCAACTGCGTCCGCATGCACCACATGGACAACCACTCGATCTGGGGCAAGAGCCCCAACAAGACCGTCATCGACCCCGAGAAGCTCGACCGACTCGACTACCTCATCGCCCAGCTCAAGCTCCACGGCGTCTACGTCAACATCAACCTGCACGTCTCCCGCTGGCTAGGCGACAAGGAGGGCTTCCCCCACCGCGACCAGCGGCCGAACTACGACAAGGGCGTCGGCAACTTCGAGCCCAGGATGATCGAGCTCCAGCGCAAGTACGCCCGCGACCTGCTCACACACGTTAACCCCTACACCGGCACCGCCTACATCGCCGAGCCGGCCGTCGCCTTCGTCGAGATCTCCAACGAGGACGCCCTCTTCGCCGTCTGGGGCTGGGGCCAGCTCGACGGCCTGCCCGACCCCTACGGCACCACCTTCCGGGGGCTCTGGAACGCCTGGCTTCGCAGGAAGCACAAGACGACCGAGGCGCTCGCGAAGGCATGGAACGTCGGCCGCAAGGAGATGGGCGAGGAGCTGCTCGCCAACGGCGCCTTCGCCAGGCCGCTCGACGGCACCTGGCACCTCGAGCGCGACGACCAGTGCAAGGCGAGCTGGTCCGTCGAGAAGGGCGGCCCCGAGGGCAAGCCCTTCCTGCGCGTCGTCGTCGAGCGGCTGGGCAAGGTGGGCTGGGTCCCGCAGTTCCAGCACGGCGGCTTCGCCGTCGAGAAGGGCGAGCCCTACACCCTCACCTTCCGCGCCCGCGCCGCCAAGCCCACGGAGGTCCGCGTCAACTGCATGGCCGCCCACGAGCCGTGGACCCAGCACGGCTTCTATCGCGCCGTGAAGATCGGCGCCGAGTGGAAGCGCCACCGCTTCACCTTCGTCGTCGCGCACGACGACGAGAACGCCCGCATCACCTTCACCGACCTCAAGCCCGGCACGCTCGAGCTCGCCGCCGTCTCGCTGCGCCCTGGCGGCATCGTCGGACTCGAGCCCGGGCAGACCCTCGAGGACGGCAGCGTGCCCGTCCTCAAGAAGAACCAGATGAACGCCACCGAGGCGGCGCGCCGCGACTTCGTTGACTTCCTGTGGGACACCGAGCGCGACTACTGGCACGGCATGTACCGATTCCTCAAGGACGAACTGAAGGTGAAGTCGCTGGTCTCGGGCACCCAGCTCAGCTACAGCCCCGTCCACGTGCAAGCCGGCCTCGACTACATCGACGCCCACAGCTACTGGAACCACCCGTCATTCCCAGGGCGGCCGTGGGACAGCAACAACTGGTTCGTGCGCAACCGCGCGCTCGTCAACACCCCCGGCGGCACCCTTGCCGGCCTCGC
Organism: uncultured bacterium; assembly: GCA_965603035.1. Taxonomy (GTDB): domain Bacteria; phylum Planctomycetota; class PUPC01; order DSUN01; family DSUN01; genus CAZDNN01. The sequence goes on along the minus strand of CBFDBL010000213.1, from coordinate 6,823 downwards.
CGCGCGCAGGGTCTACGGCAAGCCCTACACGTGCAGCGAGTACAACCACCCGGCGCCCAACGCCTACGCCGCCGAGGGCTTCCCCATGCTCGCCGCCTTCGGCGCCTTCCAGGACTGGGACGGCCTGTTCCCCTTCGCCTACAACCACAGCCCTGACTTCGAGCCCCGCAAGATCACCAGCTACTTCGACTACAAGAGCAACACCCCCAAGATGGTCGCGCAGATCGCCTGCGCCGCTCTCTTCCTCCGCGGGGACTTGAAGCCGGGAGGCATCGCCAACTTCGTGCACCTCCCGCCGAAGCGCGAGCGCGAGACGCTCTACCAGACCCTCAGCGCCTGGAGCCTGACCACGGACAAGCTCGGCCTCGACGCCCGCCATCCCCTGTGGTGGAAGACGGGCTTCGTCATCGACGCAGTGGATCCGCCCTCGCCGGGGCAGTACCCTGTTCCGCCCACACCTGAAGCCGATCCAAACATCATCGTGTCGAGCACCGGCGAGCTGCGCTGGGACGTCTCGCAGAAGGGCGCCGGCGCTTTCACCGTGGACGCCGCCCGCTCGAAGCTCTTCACCGGCTTCGTCCGCGGCAGGGTCTTCGACCTCGGCGATGTGAAGCTCGCCATCGGCAAGACGATGCTCGACTGGGCGACCGTGACGCTCACCTGCATCGACGGCGAGGGCTTTGACCAGCCCGGCCGCATCCTGATCACCGCCACCGGCCACTGCCAGAACACCGGCTGGAAGATGGAGGACCTGGGCGGGAACCGCATCACGCTGCGCCGCAACTGGGGCACCGCGCCCGTCCTCTGCGAGGGCATCCCCGCCGAGGTCGTCCTCCCCGTCGCCCCCGACCGCGCCGCCCTCTACCCGCTCGACGAGTCGGGCAACCGCCGCGCCGCCATCGCCGTCGCCGCCCGCGACGGCAAGGCGGTCCTCAAGCTCGGCCCCGAGCACAAGACCATCTGGTACGAGGTGGAGATCCGCTGACGGCAGCTCGGCGTTCGGAGTCCTCGCCTTCAGGCGAGAGTCCGGTGCCCGAGTGGCGGGCCGACCACCGACCTCAGGGAACCCGTGCGAACGCTCATCCGCGTTTGGAGTCCTCGCCTTCAGGCGAGAGTCAGGCGAACGAACAGAAGAGGAGCCAAGTGGTCAGGGAGGGCGACGATGTATGAGTGGCGTCGGATGACGCCCGGCGAACGCCGCCGTGTCCTGGCCCTCCGCCGCGCCGCGCGCCTACCCTGGCACCGGCCGCCCCACGGGGATCGTGGCGAAGGCGACTACCACGTCACCGCGGCCTGCTACGAGCATGCGCCGATCATCGGGAAGACGCCCGAGCGTCTGGCCGACTTCGAGCAGCAGCTTCTTGACACAATCGCCCCGTTCTGCCAGCAGGTCCACGCCTGGTGCGTGCTCCCGAACCACTACCACTTCCTTGCCTTCACCCCGGACATCAAAGCCCTCCTGGCCGCTCTGCCCAAGCTGCACGGCCGCACCTCGTACGCCTGGAATGGCGAGGATGGCAAGCGCGGCAGGAAGGTGTGGCACGACCGGTCCGAGCGCGGCATGCGCTCGCAAGCGCACCTGTGGGCGACGCTGAACTATGTGCTCAACAACCCCGTCCATCACGGCTACGTCGAGCGGTGGCAGGACTGGCCGTTCTCCAACGCCTCGGACTACATCGCCGAGGTCGGGCGCGAGGAGGCGGAGAGGATCTGGCGGGAGTACCCCGTCCGCGACTACGGCAAGGGGTGGGACGATCCCAACATGTGAACGGCCGCGACCGGCAGGAGAGAGCAGGACTTCCGCCTAGAGGCGGAGACGCCAAACAGGGGGAAACCGTTTGGAGTGCGGCCTTCAGGCCGTAGACCGGCTCCTCCTCGGGCACCGGGCTCTCGCCTGAAGGCGAGGACTCCGAACGAAGATGAGCGCTCGGTCACCTCACCTCCAGGTCCCGGTGCCCGTGCACCCCGATCACCCGCGTGGCGCCCACCTGCGTCTCGCGGTCGACGTGCTGGTGGCCGTGGACGAGCAGCCGCGGGCGGGCGCGGGCGATGTAGCGGATGAAGGCCTCGAAGCCGACGTGGACCATGTCGTCGCGGTCGTGGACGCCGCGCGGGGCGTTGTGGGCGAGGAAGAGGTCCACGGGCGGGAAGCGCTCGAGCATGAACTCGACCTCGCTCTGGCTGTAGAGGTAATGGCCGACGGGCTTGTACGTCCAGCAGCCCTGGAAGCCGCCGACGGTCAGCTCGCCGAGCCGCTCCACCTGGAGATGCGCGTCGCGGATGGGCGGCGCGAACGCGACATGCCGGTCGTGATTGCCCTTGACGGCGAAGACGGGCACCCCGCCGCAGGCCTCGGCCGCGCCCAGGATCACCTCGTCCGCCACGTCGCCGCACGACAGCACCGCGTCCACCCCATGCGCGCCGCCCTTCCAGCGCAGGTCGTCGATGTCGGCGAGGAGGAGGAATCTCACGGCTCAGTCGTCCCACAGCAGCGACATCCAGCCCCAGAAGACGCCGCTGACCTTGCCCTCGTGGCGGGCGATGGCGGGCGTGGCGCTGTCGCGCATGGGCTGCTCACTTCTGTTGGCGGATCGTCTGGTTGGCCTCGGGGTCGGCGACGAGGCCCCTCGGGGTGAGGCGGAAGGCGCGGTAGGTCTGGTCGCAGGCGGGCGCGGCGCCCATGGCGACCTTGAGGCGCAGGCTCGTGGCGTCGATCGTGGCCGAGTGGAGGTTGATGCCGCGGAGGGGGACGCCCGGGGCGCCGGCGAGGTTGCTGGCGAAGTCGAGGCGGCCCCGCGCGGCGCGGGCGAGGTCGCGGGCCGTGCCGAGGCGGCTCCACTCCGACGGCTCGCGCTCGGCGTCCTGGTAGAGCCGCAGGAAGCTGTTGTCGGCGCCGACGAAGCCCTCCTTGAGCCGGCGGACGGCGAGCCGCTTGTGGTCGAACTCGACGAGCGCCGCGTCGGGTGGATTCCCCGATGCGATCAGGATGCACGTGCCGCAGGCCCGCGGGCCTTTGCGCACGAGCGCGACCCCCTCGGCCACGGTGGTCGCCCGCTCGACGATGTAACGCAGCAGGAAGCAGGTCGAGATGCCCTCGAGCGAGTCGCTGATGCCGTAGGCCGTGTTGTTCGACGCCACGAGCCCCCGCTCGCTGAGCAGCGTCCAGCCGTTGATCACCCCTGCCCAGGTGACCGTGACGAAGGCGTGTCGGCCCTTGGGCTTGTAGTAAGCGAGGAGCGAGGCGTACTTGGCGACGCCGCTGTAGAAGTAGTCGAAGTTGCGGCCCACCAGGCAGACGCGGCCCCGCGTCAGCGGCGGCACCATGGCGAAGGACGTGCAGAACTGCGTCGCGCCCCGCACGGGCATCGCGCGCGTCACGTCGCCGAAGTACTGGAGCAGTACCAGCTCGTCGTATGGGACCTCCGCGGCCTTCGCCATGGCCTTCAGCTCGGCGAGATACTCCTCGGGCTGGAACCGCGCCATGAGCCGGCTCGCCCGCAGGATCTCGTCGCGGCGGCCCGCGTCGCCGAGCACGTCGTCGGTCACCACGTCCTTGAGCACCCGCTGGATGAGCGGCTTGAGCAGCGTGCCATAGGCCGTGCCCATCTGCTCCGGCGTCCCCTCGACGCTCACGACCGTATAGCCGTTGAGCGCCTCGAGCCGGCCGTGGGGCACCACCTGTGGCTCGGCGGCCTGGAGGCCGGTCGCAGCAACGCTCGCTGCCAGCATGATGAGGAGCGCCCGTCCGCACGCAATCCTCCCCTCTCCCCTCGGGAGAGGGCGCCCGGCGAAGCCGGGCGGGTGAGGGCCGTACCGACGGAGAGGGCGGCCGGCATCGAGGCGGTTCCCACGCCCCACGGGGCCCTCACCCGCTCGCCCTCGCCGAGCCTCGGCCGAGCGCCCTCTCCCGGAAGGAGAGGGAAGGACCAGACGATGGCCGCTGAGCCCGTGACAGGAGCTACTTCGCATCGTCGCTCCCCCCTGATTGGCCTTCGCGGGCCTCGGTCACGCGGACGGTGAGCTCGATGGGCAGCTCGATGGTGCCGCCCCAGATGGTCTTGATGGCCGCGTCGGGGTAGGCGGCGGCCTCGTCGGGCTGGAGGATCGCCGTGCCCTCGTACGTCCCAGGCGGAAGCCTGAGGGCGGCGAGGGGTAGCATGGCAGCGGTCACCGGCATGCTGGCACGCCGCCTGAAGGACCAGCTCGGGACGCGCATGGTCATGCCGCCCTGATCGCGATAGGTGAAGCGGAAGCCGACGTTCTCGGGCAGGGTCCCGACCTCGAGACGGGCGCGTCCGAGGGTGTGGTAGTGCTCGCCGCCGGGCAGCGTCGTTCCCTGGCCACACGGCTCCTCCCTCACCTGCACGGCGGAGCGGACGGCCCGATCGAGCTTAGGGTCGGTTCGCCGCCCGATGCGCTCGGCCCGGCTCGCCTCCACGACGCGGACGACGAAGGGGACGCGGAACGCGCAAGCGTACGCCATGCGAACCTGCTGCGCGGTCGCTGGCGGGGTCGCCAGGGGGCCGTACTGCATGACGGGCTCCGTCGTGAGCCTCACATCGTACCCCAGGGCGCACTCGTAGCGGCCCGGGACGGGTGGGACGGGCATCCGCACGATCCAGGGCGCCAGGTCAGCCGGGTTCCACGAGCCCGAGCGGAGGTGCCGCCCCTTGCCGGCCACGAGCAGGTCGCAACGGCTCACCAGCGACGTCTCGCCGAGGCCGAAGGCCAGGGGATGCTCGACGACGACGTGAGGCTGCTCGCCGACGGGATAGGCGGCGCGGACGGCCACGTCGGGCGTGACGAGCAGCTCGAGGATCTCGTTGCCCAGCGCCTGGGGCGCCCGCTGGCGGTCGAGCAGGTCGGCCAGGGCCTGCGCCGTCTCCTGGCTCGGCTCGGCCCTGTGCCGTGCCATCAGGCGGCGGATGCGAGCCCGGCGGAGGGCGGGCCGGGCGACGACCAGGTAGCCGACGCCGATGACGAAGGCCGCGGCGATGCAGGCGATGCCGGGCCAGAGTCTGCGAGGCTTGGGCTCCTGCGCCATGCTGCCGTGCCTCCCTTCGGCCGGTCAGTCCTGGATCTCGTAGTCCATGGGCGGCCCGGGGTCGTAGGACGCGGCCTGCGGGGCCGCCGCCTTCTTGCCGCTGAAGAGGCCGATGATGAAGAGGAAGAGCCCGAGCAGGCCGACCACGGGCCCGATGAACATGAGCGCCAGGGCGCCGCCGACCGCCGAGCCGTGCCGCGCGACGCTGTCGTAGACCTCGAGGGTCAGGGCCTTCGCCTCGGCGTGGTACTCGGTGTCGGGCCCTACCGTGGCCTCGACGCGCACCACGCCTGGGGCCGGCACGTCGAACTTCTCGAAGTTGCAGCGGCCGCGCTCGCTGCCGCTCTCGCCCGTCACCGACTTCGAGCTATTCTCCTTCGTGCCCTGGTCGTAGGCGATGGCGGTGTCCTGGGAATGCAGGAGCTTGCCGTCGGCGTCGAGCACCTTGTAGCTGAAGGGGAACTCGTACTGCACGCGGTCAGCGCTGTCGGTGCCCGCGCCGCGGTCGATCGACTCGGACTCGACGTGGATCTGGACAGCGACCTGGCAGGCCTTGTCGGTGGCGACGGTCAGCGTCTCGGTGGTCGCCGTCTTGCCGACCCCGAGCTCGAGCGACGCCACCTTCCGGGCGCCCGCCGCGCGCACGCCGACCATGACGAACATCCCGAAACTGCCGACGAACATCAGCAGGCCGACCAGGCCGATGAGACAGCCGATCTTCTTCACGACGCTTCTCTCCAGGACTCAGGGATCCGGTTCCCGCGCAGCGTTCTCTCTATCCTATGCGGTGTCTGGGGCTCATGCAACCGCGAGGTGGGGGAAAGCGACGGACGCTATGGGGCCTGCTCGGCCTCGGCCGGCTTCGGTGCGCACCGCCCCTTGCGGCGGACGAGGCCGACGACGAAGAGCACAGCCCCAGCAGAGAAGGCCACGGGGCCGAGGTAGAACAGCACTGCCCCGGCAGTCTCCCAGATGGCCCGGGGCACCCTGTCGCGCACGCGGATCTCCATGCTGTGCACCGTGGCGCCGTGCTCCGCATCGGGCCTCACATGGGCCTTGACGCGGATCCGGCCCGGCGGCGGGACACGGAACCGGCCCATGTCGTAAATGACCTCGCCGTAGCCGCCCTCGGCGCTGACCGCTGCGGGACCGGCCATCGGGGCCCCCCAGCGCCAGTCGAGGCTGCCCTCCCTGGCGTGTAGCGGCCTGCCGTCCGCGGCGAGGGCGCGGTACGTGTAGGGGAAGCGGTAGCGCAGCTCGTGGGTCGTCCGCTCACCCATCGTCCTCTCCTCGACCGACTTCGACGTGAAGCGGACGATGATCCAGACCCGACAGGCCCGGCTCGTGTCCACCGCGGCGATATTGGTCGTCGTCTCCTGGTCGAGCGGAAGCGCGAATGCCCCCACCTCCCTGGCGTCGAACTGGCGCAGGAGGCAGGCACCCGCGAGGAGGAAGCTGCCCGCGAACATCATCAGCCCGACGACGCACAGGAGACAGCCAAGCCTCTTCACGACGCATGTCCTGCTGCGGCCAGGGAGCGGGCCGCCGTGGTCCTCTCTCGGAAGGAGATCTGGAGCCGCCGCACCCGCGCGGGGGTCAGCGCGGGATCGAGGTCGTCGAGGCGGGCCTCGGGGAGGGACTCCATCGGCTGCCCTCCCGTATGTGGGCTAGCCGTGCTCGCGCCAGAGGCGCTGCACCACGCCGTCGCGGAGCTCGAAGAGCAGGCGCGCCCGCTCGACCGCCTGGTCGCGGCGCAGCTCGGCGCCGAGGACGGCGAGT
>CBFDBL010000212.1:0-9028 GCA_965603035.1 uncultured bacterium | reverse complement strand
GGATTCCAGGGCGGCGATTATCCTGTAATGGAAGGCGGAGTCGGCGGCCTCTTCTTCTCCGCCGTCTTCACCCTCGTCCTCACCCCTGCCGCCTTCTCGCTCTTCCTCGACATCCGCCGAGGCGTCCGGCGCATCGTCGGCCTGCCGCCCGCCGCCGACGACCAGGTCGCCGCCGAGTAACCCCCGTCCATCTCACGCCCCGCTCGCGACGCAGCGGTGTCCCAGCCGTTCCCAAGCCCGGAACCGCCCCCGCGGGGCCAGGAGGCCCCACGGGAGGGGCCTCCCAGCCCCGTGACTGCAAAGCCAACTTGTCAAAGAGCGCCTGCGGCGACGGGCCGGTCATGAAGGGGGTGAGCCAACTGGGACCTTCGTCGCCTCCGAGCGTCGCTCGTACAAGGAGCCGGGCCTTCCAAGGCCGGCAGAAGACCCTTCTCCTTCACCCTTATAGGTCCTAGTCGCCAGCGACGCGCCAGTAACGCCGGAGCTTACGGCAACCGCGATCAGTGCAACGATATGCTTCAGGGCAGGTTAGGCAGGCGGGCGTCGCCACAAGGGTTTTTCGACAAACGCTCTACTTTCGTCTTACACACGCTCTACTCGTAGCCTCGACGGCCGAGCACCTGGTCTTCCGAGGTGACCGCGCGCGTCCCGCAGCCCGCGCGCGTGCCCGCGCGGGAGCACGGGGAGGGCGCCGCATGGTGCTCGTGGGAGGCGGGTCGGCGGCGGCGAATGATATCGCAGTTACGTAACTGCGATATCATCCGCCACGGGACGGTGCGCGAGCCCTCTACCGCCGTGTTCCGCCACCGGACGCGTGGGAGCGGGTAGACGAGCGCGGGCCTGACGGGCGCGGGAGGCGAGGCCGCTTGACGGCCGCGACCGCCCTGCCTAGACTGGCGCCGGTTCCGCTCGCCTGCCGTTCCATCCGCCTCAGGAGGGGCGCCATGCCAACCGCCCGCCTCGCCGCCTGCTCGCTCGCTGCCCTGCTCGCGGCCTCGGCCGCCTTCGGCCAGGACGCCGCCGAGCTCGAGCTCGACCACACCCTGTCGCTGGAGTTCGAGACGCCCCACGTGAAGTGGGCCAAGCCCTACGCCCGCGGCACCCTCCGCGTCCTGCTCTTCTGCAACGGACGCGGCACCGTGCCGCGCGAGGGCGTCGAGCTGATGCAGCGCTTCGACCTGAAGATCGACGCCGTCTTCTGGCGCCGCATCGTGGACACGACCAAGGAGGGCTGGCACGGCGGCGACCTTGGCCTCCAGCGGATGCTGCGCCTGGCCGAGAAGCCCTACGACTGCACCGTCTTCCTCGGCGTCCGCCCCGACCAGCTCACGAGCGAGGTGCAGGTCAAGGTGCTCCAGCCCGTCGTCGAGGGCGGCAAGGGCATCGTCTGCGTCGGCGTCAACGACAAGCGCATCTTCAAGCCCGACCGCAAGCTCGGCAAGCTGCCGCCGTTCATCGCGCGCGCGGAGCCGAAAGCCGCGTACGAGGTGGGGAAGGGCAGAGGGGTGCTGCTGCCGGGGCTGCCGAGGATCGACTACGACGTGGGCTGGCAGTTCGACTACGAGGCCTGGCAGGAGCGCTTCGGCCGCGCCATCGTGTGGGCCTCGGGCCGCGCGCCCGAGCGCGCATCGTGCGGCCTCCGCCTCGAATGGCAGGACAACGCGCGAGGGGACCCGCCGCTGACGACGGCGACGGTCTACTGGCAGAACCTTGCCAGGAGCCGCATCAGCGTCGAGTGGCAGGTGCGTCGGGAGGATGGCGTCGTCATCCCGCTGAAGAGCACGACGACCCGCGAGGCTGAGGGGCGGCTTTCCGAGAAGCTGCCGCGGCTGCGGGTCGGCCGGTATCGCCTCGACGCGACCGTTCGGCAGGGCAAGGCCGTCGTGGCCTGGCAGACGGTGCCATTCGAGGCCCAGCCCTGGGCGCGGTGTGGATCGGTGAAGCTTGACTGCGCGAGCGGTTGGGGAGAAGTCGGCGGCCGCATCCGGGGCAAGGTGTCGCTGACGAGGCGGTTGAACGAGGGGGAGCGGGTCGAGGTCCGCCTGCTCGATCAGCGTGGACGGCTCCTCCTGCGGCAGACTCTGGCCGAGGTCGAAGCCTTCGAGCTTCCCATCGCGCCCTGGCTGCCGATGCTGGTCCGCGTCGAGGCCGCGCGTTGCGACGACAGGGGGGACCTCGCTGTCGCTCACGCCTGGTTCCAGGTCGTCAAGCGCCACCGCGGGCAGTTCAACTTCCTGATCTGGGACGTTCCCAGCGGCCCGACGGCGCCCTACGCCGAGGAGAGCCTGGCAAGGCTGGGCACCACCCTCCAGCTCAAGGGCGGGGCGCCGCCCCGCCACGTCGCCGCCTGCGACGTCGCCTGGGTGCCCTACACCACCCGCATCCTCGAAAGGCAGGACAAGAACGGCCTCATGCAGCCCCAGTGCTGGAACGACGCCGCCAAGGTCCAGGCCTACGTCACCGGCCTCGCCGAGAAGTACCGCGGGGCGCGCCAGCACGGGGTGTTCGTCTACTCGCTCGGCGACGAGAACCACGTCCGAGGCTCCTGCCTCAGCCCGCATTGCCTGGAGGCCTACCGCACCTACCTGAAGGAGGTCTACGGCACGGTCGCGAAGCTCAATGCCTCGTGGGGCAGCACGTGCAAGAGCTTCGACGACGTAGCGCTCCTCCAGGCCGACGACAACCAGGCCAGCGAGGCCAAACGCCAGAAGAACTACCCGCGATGGTACGACCGCCAGGCCTTCCGCTCGTGGAACTACGTGCAATACTGCAAGGCCTTCGCCCGCGCCTACCGCGCCATCGACCCGCAGTCGCGCACCGGCTTCGAGGGCGCGGGCCGCTTCGACCGGGGCGACGACCTCGACCTGTTCGTCCGCGAGCTCGAGTTCTGGTCGCCCTATCCCGGGACCGCCGACGAGGTGCTGCGGTCCATCGCGCCGCGCGACTTCCCGCGCTCGAACTGGATGGGCTACCGCAAGGACGCGACGAGCCTGATCGCCAAGTACTGGCGGATGGTCACCCGCGGCTGCGACAGCGTGTGGTGGTGGCGCTGGGACGGCATCGGGCGGTTCCACGGCTTCCTCGCCCCGCATCTCGGCCCCTGGCCTGCGACGAAGGAGCTGGTCGAGGACACCCAGATCGTGCGCGACGGCCTGGGCACGCTGCTCCTGCGCAGCGAGATGCTCGACAGCGGCATCGCCATGCTCTTCTCGCACCCGTCGCTCTACGCCAACAAGATCGAGGGCAGCACGTCCTACGGCAGCGTCGAGCAGAACCACAAGGCGTGGCACAGGGCGATCCGCGACCTCGGCCTCCAGTTCCGCTACGTCACCGACCGCCAGCTCCGCCTCGGCGAGTTCGACGCCAGGCGCACCAAGGTGCTCATCCTCTCGCAGAGCGAGGCCATCGGGGCGAAGGAGGCGGCGGTCATCCGCAGGTTCGTCGAGAACGGCGGGAGCCTCGCCGCCGACGTGCGCCCCGGCATCTACGACGGCCGCTGCAAGCCGCGCCAGGCAGGGATCCTGGACGATCTGCTCGGCATCCGCCGCTCGGGCCGCCGCGAGGCGGTCAAGGCCGCGGCCACCATCGACATGCAGGACCGCTTCCTCACCGTCAAGGACGCGCGGGGCGACCCCGACGTCACGACGACGAACGGCCAGGCCGGCGGCCGGGCCGGCGCGCTGCCCGTGATGATCACCAACGAATCGGGCGCCGGGCAGACGCTGCTGCTCAACTTCGCCATGAGCTCCTACCCGCGGCTCGACCTGGCCGACACGCCCGAGGCCGCCGCCGAGCTCTTCCTGGGCCTCGCCGCCGACGCCGGCGTCTTCCCGCCGATCCGCACCACCACGGGCGGCCGACGCACCCGCGACCTCGAGACCGTGCGATGGCGCAACGGCGACATCGAGCTCGTCGCCCTCTTCCGCCACACGGGCGACGACGAGGACGTGCAGGTCGAGCTGGCCCAGCCGCGGCACGTCCGCGACCTGCGCTTCCGACGCTCCTTCGACGGCGTGCGGGCCTTCCCGACCAAGGTGCTCGGCTCGCGGCCCACCTGGCTCGCCCTCAGCCCCAAGCCGCTCGCAAGCGTCAAGGCCACGCTCCCCAAGCCGAAGGTCCCCCGAGGCACGCAGCCGGTGCTCCGGCTCCAGGTGCCCGGCGCCCAGGGCCTCCACGCGGTGCGCATTCGCGCCACGACGCCCGAGGGGAAGCCCGCCGAGTGGCTCCACCGGGTCGTCATCGTTGGCGCCGAGCCCGTCGAGGTCCCGCTGCCCATCGCGCTCAACGACCCGAAGGGCCAGTGGACGCTCCGCGCGATCGACCTCTTCACCGACACCGGCCCCACCGCGTCGTTGACCGTCGAATAGGAGCGGCCCCGACTCCCTCTCCCCTCGGGAGAGGGCTGGGGTGAGGGAGAGCGAACGCAAGCGGTTCCGCTTCCGGCCATCTGGTCCGGTGCGGCCCGGGGAGTGGCGTTGCCGGCCTGCGACAGCCAAGCTCACGCCTGAAGGCGTGGACTCCAAACGCGCGACAGGCTGTTCGGAGTCTCGCCCTTCAGGGCGAAGCCCGGCCCCCGCACCCCGCGGAAGCGCCGCAAGCTGTCTGGCGAACCCAGAGTCTTTCGGAGGCAAGCCGATGCGACCACTTGTGCTGCTCGCACCCGTGCTGCTCGCGGCCTCGCTGGTGCAGGCCCGCGACGACTACCCGATCAAGGTCTACCCCTGCCCGCGACTCGACCCGGCGCCGACCCTCGACGGGAAGGTCGCCGAGCCCTGCTGGCAGAAGGCGCCCGTCGTCAGCGGCTTCACCCGCTACAACAAGCCCGAGCGGATGCAGGTGCAGACCTCGTTCCGCGTCGGCTACGACGACCGCTATCTCTACTTCGGCGTGCACTGCGACGAGCCGAACGCGGAGCGCCTGAGCCCGACGGCCGCGGGCCGCGACTCGGGGCAGGTCTTCCGCGGCGAGACCATCGAGATCTTCGTCGACCCCAGGCACAACCACCGCAGCTACCACCAGTTCGCCGTCAACCTCGCCAACGCCTTCTACGACTCCCGCCAGACCGACCCGACGTGGAACTGCCAGGCGCGGACGGCGACCCAGCTCGTCGCCGACGGCTGGGAGCTCGAGGTGGCGCTCCCGTGGAAAGCCTTCGGCCTCCAGCCGAAGCCGGCGATGGTCGTCGGCTTCAACGTCTGCCGCGACCGCCATGCCGGCGGCGCCCGCGAGTGGTCGAACTGGTCGCAGACCAAGGCGAACTTCCACGACCCCGCCCGCTTCGCCCACCTGGTGCTCTCGCCGAGCGAGGCGCAGCTCGGCGGGCTCGGCGCGGAGCTCCGCAAGGGCGATCGCGCCGGCCCCATCGTCCTCTACGGCCACGCGGGCACCGCCGCCAGGGCCTACCTGGCCATGGCACGCGACGGCCTCGAGCGCCTCGACGCGCTCCTCGACAAGCTCGCCGCCGAGGGCACCCTCGAGCGCTCGCCCGCCGCGCAGAGGGAGATCGCCGAGCGCCTCGCCGTCGCGCGCCAGCAGGTCGAGCCCTTCCGCCAGCAGCTCCGGGCCGCCCGAGCGCTCGACGCTGCCGCCTGGGCCCGTCTCGACAACGAGCTGCACGCCCTCGAGCGGCGGCTCCGCGACCTCGTGTGGGACGCCCGCCTCGCCGCCCTGCTCCAGGACATCTGAGCCCGCGTGCGGGGTGGCTTGACTCCCGGGCGCGCGGGGCTAAGATAGCCGTGGGCCGAGCAGCAAGGAGCAGCGGGTGGCGGAGCCACTGGACGTGGGGCTTGTGGTCGGTGGGCCGGGGGCGGGTGCCCAGCTTGCCGCGCTGCGCCGGGTGGCCGAGGCGCGGCCGCTGGGGGTAGCGGGCCGCGATGGGGCTGCCGTGCGCCGGCTCGCCGCGAGGTCGGGCACCGAGGCGTTTCCCTCCGTCGCGAAGCTGCTCGAGGTCGAGGCGCTCGACCTGGTGGTGGTGGCCGGGCCGTGGCCGGAGAACGGCCGGCTCGCGCGCGCCGCGCTGCGCGCGGGCAAGCACGTGTGGCTCGAGCCGCCCGGCGCCCGGTCGGCCGCCGAGCTGGCGCGGCTGCACGCCGAGGCGAAGCAGGCCGGCGTGCGGCTCGCCGTCGCACTGAGCGCGCGGCATCACCCGAGCGTGGGTGCGCTCCGCAGGGGCGTCGCCGGCGGGCGCGTCGGCTCGGTCGCGATGGTCCGCTACGAGCTGCGAAGGCCCTGGTGGGGCCTCGACCATGCCGTGGAGGCCGAGGCCGCGCAGGCGCTCGACCTCGTCGGCTACGTGACCGGCAAGGCCCCCGCGTCGGCCTTCGCACTCGGCCAGCACGAGCTGATGACCTACCTCGTCATCCATCTCACCCTCCAGGGCAACGCGATCGGCACGGTCGGGGTGCACCTGGCGCCCGACGAGCCGACGCGCTTCCCGCCGCGAGAGCAGCTCGTGGTCGTGGGCACGCAGGGGACGCTGCGGGCGGGCAGGCGCTTCGACGGCAAGCTGATCCTGGGCGCGGACGATCCGCTGGCGGGCCGCGTCGCGGCGCTGCGAGCGATGGTGCGGCACATCCGCGGCGGCGGGCCGCCGCCCGCGCCGCCGGCGCAGGCTCGGAGGGTGCTGGAGACCCTCGCCGCCGCGGGAGCGTCGGCACATCGGGGCCAGCCCGTGACGCTCCAGAGCGTGAGGAGGCGATGATGGCGGACCGCGCGCGCGAGCTGCGGGTCGGCGTCGTCGGCCTCGGGGTGCGGGGCCAGCACGCCTACTACCTCGGCCTCCAGGCCCAGCCGGGCGTGCGGGTGACGAAGATGGTGCCTCACCCGGGCTCCTCGCCCGTCCTGCTCGAGGGCCGCGGCCAGGCGTACTTCGAGGCCGAGGCGAAGAGGCTCGAGGCCAGGCTCTGCTCGCGGCTCGACGACGTGGTCGAGGCCGACGACGGCGACATCGTGTGCGTGCTGGTCGAGCCGTCGTTGGCCTTCGACGTCGTCCGCCGCGCCGTCCAGGCGGGCAAGCACATCCTCCGCGACAAGCCGATGGTGCTCACCGCCGACGAGGCCGACCGCACGGTCGAGCTGGTCGAGCGCGCGAAGGTGAAGATGACCGTCGGCTGGGGCGCATACCGCTTCGGCCCCAAGGCACCGCAGCTCAAGAAGCAGATGGACGCGATCGGCGAGCCGGCGGTGGCGAACCTGGTGGCGCCGTGGGGCGGCGGGCCGCTCGCCGGCTTCACCTGCTCGAAGGCGCACCACGAGCGCTACGGCGGCGGCGAGGTGCACAACTTCGGCGGCTACGCCCTCTGCCTGCTCCGCTGGCTGCTCGGCCCCGACCGCCCCGTCCGCCGCGTCTGGGCGCAGATGGGCGCCTACTTCTACCCCGACTACGTCGAGGCCGGGAACGAGGATCTGGCGAGCCTCGCCTTCGAGCTCGAGGGCGGTGTCGTCGGCAACATCGTCACGGGTCGGCTGCCGAAGGCCTGCGGCACGATCTGCGAGCTGAGCGTGGTGGGCTCGCGCGGCAGCTTCGCCACGACGGCGATCGGCGGCGGCGGGATGGGCGAGGTCGCGGCCGACTTCGTCCGCGCCATCCGCAGCGGCGGCCGCCCGGCCATCGACCACCGCGACGGCCGCGCCATCCACCGCGCCCTGCTCGCCGCCTATCGGTCGGCCAGCACGGGCGAGGCCGTCGAGCTGCCGCCGCTCTAGCCACACCGCACCGACCCGCGGACGACGAGGTCCCTCGCATGGCCACCGAGTTCGTCACGTTCAGCGCCGAGCATCTCGTCACGGCGGTCGTCGTGCTCGGCGGCGCGGCCGGCCTCGCGGTCGCCGTGCGGGCCAGCCGGTCGGCGCGGGCGGAGCGGGTCGCGCGCTGGCTGCTGGCGGGTGCGTGCGTGGTGCAGAAGGCCTACGAGATCGCCTGGCCGCTGAGCCAGGGGGTGCGGTGGCAGGACGTGCTGCCGCTGCACCTATGCGACCTGTCGATCGTGCTCGTGCCCGTGGTGCTGCTGACGGCGAACCGCTTTGCCTTCGAGCTGCTCTACTTCTGGGGCATCGGCGGCGCCCTCCAGTCCATCGCCACGCCGACGCTGGACACAGGGTTCCCGACGCGTCTGTGCATGTGCTTCTTCCTGGGCCACGCGCTGATCATCGCGAGCGCACTGTATGCGACCGTGGTGATGCGCCTGCGGCCCACGGCCCGCTCGCTGCTGAGGGTGTGGCTCGTCACCACCGGCTACGCCCTGGTCGTCTTCCCGCTCAACTTCTGGCTCGAGACGAACTACCTCTACATCGCCCACAAGCCGTTCACCCCCTCGCTGCTCGACTGGCTCGGGCCGTGGCCGTGGTACCTGCTCTCGCTCCAGCTCATGGTCGTCCTGGTCATGGGGCTGTGCTATCTGCCCTTCCTCGTGCTCGACTGGCGCGCCCGGCGCCTTGCCAAGGCGCCCGCGGCGCACTATCATACGCCCGGACCACCGCCCCTCCCCTGAGCAGGAGCCGACGCCATGATGCCACGCCTCCTCGCGACGCTGCTTCTGGGCGCCGCCCTCGCCGCCGGCGCGGGCGCCAACATCCACCCCGACCCGAGCTTCGAGCGCACCGGCAGCCCAGGCGTCGCGCGCACGGGCAAGCGGGCCGGCCACCTCGAGGTGGGCAGGCAGATCCACTGGACGGCCATCGGCGGGCGGCTCGCCGTCGAGCCCTTCGCGGCCTACCGCGCGACGGGCTGGGTCAAGGCCAGGCCGGGCAAGGGCTCCCTGCTGGCGCTCTACATGTACTCGTGGAACAGCTTCGACTGGCGCTGGAGCCGCAGCGTCCGCCTCGGCAAGCCGCTGGCCGAATGGACGAAGGTCGAGACCACCTTCGTCGTGCCCAACGACTACGTCCAGTTTCATCCACTTGCGGCCATCGACGCGGCGAACAGCGAAGGCTGGATCGACGACGTGACGATCGAGAAGATCCGCGAGCCCGACGACACGATGGAGGCGATCCTCGCGAAGCCGCCGGCCGGCGACCAGGACGTCGAGCT
>CBFDBL010000211.1:0-9033 GCA_965603035.1 uncultured bacterium | reverse complement strand
GACTACACGGGCATCAACCACATCTTCCTGCGCCAGCTCATGGTGATGAGCCCCGACGGCTCGGGCCAGCGGGCCATCTACGGCAGCAACTCGTGGTTCCCCAACTCGCTCTACTTCCCCCGCGAGATCCCCGGTCAGGCGGGCCGGATCGTGTGCATCCTGTCCGGCTACCACGGCGTCCACCGCATGGGCCAGCTCGTGGTGCTCGACACCCGCCGCGGCTCGTATCGCGAGGAGGGCATCGTCGTTCGCATCTCGGGCCGCGGCGAGCCCGTGAGGGTGAAGATCCGCGACCAGCTCGTCAACGACGACTGGCCGAAGTTCCTCCACCCCTTCCCGCTGGTGGACCCTGAGACAGGGAAGGGTGCGGGCCGCTACTTCCTCGTCTCGTGCTGGCCGGGCGGGAAGGCGCAGTGGGGCCTCTACCTCGCCGACGTGTTTGACAACCTCGTGCTGCTGCGCGCCGAGCCCGGCTACGCCCTGCTCGAGCCCGTGCCGCTCCTGCCGCGGCCGACGCCGCCCGTCGTCGCCGACCGCATCATCCCGGGCCGCACCCATGGCACCGTCTACCTCCACGACGTCTATGCGGGACCAGGCCTCGCGGGCGTGCCGCGCGGGACGGTGAAGCGCCTGCGGGTGCTGGCCTACCACTTCGGCTACCGCCAGCTCGCGGGCCCGGACAAGATCGGCTACGGCGGGCCGTGGGAGGTGATGCGCATCGTCGGCACGGTGCCGGTCGATGCCGACGGCTCGGCGGCCTTCAGGGCGCCGGCCAACACGGCGCTCGCGGTGCAGGCGCTCGACGCCGAGGGCAAGGCCGTCCAGTTGATGCGAAGCTGGTTCACCCTGATGCCGGGCGAGAGGATGTCGTGCGTCGGGTGCCACGAGCGGCTCGCCGACGTTCCGCCGTCCACGCTGGCCGAATCGGCGCGGAAGGCGCCCGTCGAGATCACGCCCTGGCACGGCCCGCCGCGCGGCTTCGACTTCGAGCGCGAGGTCCAGCCCGTCCTCGACGCTCACTGCGTCCGCTGCCACGACGGCGGAGAGGGCTCGCGGGCGACGGGCACCCTGCCGCGGGAGCTCGACCCCTACCCGCTCAAGCGGTTCAAGGAGAACCACCTCCTCGCCGTCCGCGGGCGCCCCGACCTGCGGTCCGAGAAGCTCGTCAAGGGCTACAAGGGCAAGCGGCTCAGCGTCCTCGGCGTGCAACGTCTGCACCCGAAGATGAAGGCGGCGACGAAGGGCTTCATCAAGTACACCCCCGCCTACGACGCGCTCCTGCCCTACGTCCGACGCGTGAGCATCGAGGACGACGTGAGCCTGCTGCTGCCCGGCGAGTACCACGCCGACACCAGCGAGCTGGTGCAGATGCTCGCCAAGGGGCACCACGGCGTGCGGCTCGACGCCGAGGCGTGGGACCGGCTCCTCACCTGGATCGACCTCAACGCCCCCTGCCACGGCACCTGGGGCGACGTCCATCCCTTCCCCACGAACGCGAAGCAGCGCCGGGCGGAGCTGCGCAAACGCTATGGCGGCCCGGCCGAGGACTTCGAGGCCGTCCCGCGAGCCCCAGGCTACAAGCCCCAGGCTGCAAGCCGGCAGCCATCGAGCCGGAGGCCAGAAGAGGGGGAGGTCGAATGCCCTGGGTGGCCGTTCGATGCGGCGGAGGCGAAGCGGCGCCAGGCGAAGCTCGGCCCGCGCGAGAGGACGATCGACCTGGGCGGTGGCGTGGCCATGACCCTCGTGCGCATCCCCGCCGGCGAGCTCGTGATGGGCAGTGCCGTCGGCTACCCCGACGAGCTGCCACTCGCGCGCGTCCGCATCGCCGAGCCCTTCTGGATGGGCACGTGCGAGGTCACCAACGAGCAGTTCCGCCGCTTCGACTCCGCCTTCACCCCCCGCTACTACACCCGCCTCCACGCCCGCAGCGACGACCAGGGCCTCCCGCTCGACGGGGCGAAGCAGCCTGCCGTCCGCGTCTCCTGGCAGCAGGCCATGGCCTTCTGCCGCTGGCTCTCCGAGCGCGCGGGCATCGCCGTCACGCTGCCTACCGAGGCACAATGGGAGTGGGCCTGCCGCGCGGGCAGCGCCGCGCCGCTGCACTACGGCGGCTGCGACGGCGACTTCTCGAAGTGGGCGAACGTGGGCGACCGCTCCTACGCCAACGTCAAGAACGTCACCGGTGGCCTCCAGCACCTCATCGTCCACGCGCAGGCGCTCTGCGACGCACGCTTCGACGACCGCGCGCGGGCCACCGCACCCGTCGCCAGCTACCAGCCCAATGCCTGGGGACTGCACGACGTGCACGGCAACGCCGCGGAGTGGACGCTGACGGCCTACAGGCCCTACCCGTACCGCGACGGCGACGGCCGCAACGACGCGAGCGGGGCAGGGCGCCGCGTGGTCCGCGGCGGCTCGTTCTTCGACCGCCCACGGCGCTGCCGCTCGGCCATCCGGCTGGCCTACCCCGCCTGGCAGCGGGTCTTCAACGTCGGCTTCCGAGTGGCCTGTCGCGCCGAGGGCCCGAAGCTCACCGGCGCGGGCCGCTGAGCGGCGCCGCGGGCGGCGGCTAGTAGAGGTGGCACCGCACCATGCGCCCTGGCTCGGGCGTCGTCTCGGGCGGATAGACCCGCCGGCACTTCTCCATGGCATGGCGACAGCGGGGGTGGAAGTGGCAGCCTGGCGGCGGGGCGCTGGGGGAGGGGACGTCGCCTTCCAGGCGGATGCGTTGCGTGCTCAGCGGTGCGCCGGCGCGTGGGATGGCCGAGAGGAGGGCCTGTGTGTAGGGGTGGAGCGGGCGGTCGAAGAGCGCCTCGGTCGGGCTGCGCTCGACGATGCGGCCGAGGTACATGACCGCGACGTCGTCGGAGACGTACTCGACGACGCCGAGGTCGTGGGTGATGAAGAGATAGGTCAGTCGGAAGTCGTCCTGGAGGGTGCTCAGCAGGTTGAGGATCTGAGCCTGGATCGAGACGTCGAGCGCGCTGGTGGGCTCGTCGCAGACGATGAACTGGGGCTCGACGGCGAGCGCCCGCGCGATGCCGATGCGCTGGCGCTGGCCGCCGGAGAACTCGTGTGGGTAGCAGGTCGCCGCGCCCGGCGGCAGGCCCACGCTCTCGAGGAGCTGCGCGACCCGCTCGCGGCGCTCGGCGTGGCTGCCGCCCAGGCCGTGGACGCGCATGCCCTCCTCGATCGTCTCCCGCACCATCATCCTGGGGTTGAGCGAGGAGTAGGGGTCCTGGAAGACGATCTGCGCGCGGCGGCGGAAGGCGCGCAGGGCGGCCTCGCCGAATGCCGTGATCTGCTCGCCGCCGAAGCGCACGGAGCCCGCCGTCGGCGGGAGCAGGCGGATCAGGGTCTTGCCGAGCGTCGTCTTGCCGCAGCCTGACTCGCCGACGAGCGCGAGGGTGTGGCCGCGTCGGATGGTCAGGTGGACGTCGTCGACGGCCCTGACCTGGCCGACGACCCGCCTGAGGATGCCTCTGCGGATAGGGAAGTGCTTGACGAGCCCGCAGGCCTCGACGAGGGGGCCGCCGGGCGGCGCGGCGGCATGGCGGCCCGCGTCGCCTGCGGGCGGGGCCGCGGTGGCTGCGGGGCGGTCTGCGGCGGTGTAGAGATGGCAGGCGACGGCGTGGCCGGGCGCCAGCTCGGCCAGGGCCGGCTCCTGGCTGCTGCACGGCGCGAAGGCGTGGGGGCAGCGGCCGCAGAAGCGGCAGCCGGGCGGGTAGTCGCTGGGGCTGGGGACGACGCCGGCGATGGTCACGAGGCGCTGGCGCCGCCTGGCCCGGCTCGGGCGGCAGCGCAGGAGCATGCGGGTGTAGGGATGGCGCGGGCCGTCGCCGGCGAAGAGCGCGTCCGCCGGCGCCGTCTCGACGAGCTTGCCCGCGTACATGACGGCGACGCGGTCGGCCATCTGGGCGACCACCGCGAGGTCGTGGGTGATGAAGAGGATGGCGGTGCCCAGCTTCGCCTGGAGGTCGCGGAGCAGGTCGAGGATCTGGGCCTCGACCGTCACGTCGAGCGCCGTGGTCGGCTCGTCGGCGATGAGGAGTGCCGGCTCGCACGCGAGGGCCATGGCGATCATCACCCGCTGCTGCATCCCGCCCGAGAGCTGATGGGGGTACTCGCGGAGCCGCGCGGCGGGCTCCGGCAGGCCCACCAGGCGGAGCGCCTCGACGGCCTTCCCGGTCGCCTCGGCGCGCGAGCCCCGCTGGTGGCGGCGGATGGCCTCGACGAGCTGGGTGCGCACCGACAGGACGGGATTGAGGCTGGTCATGGGCTCCTGGAAGATCATGGCCGCCTTGCCGCCTCGGAAGGCCCGCTTCGCGCGTCCGCTATAGCCGAGCACGTCGCCGCCCTCGAAGCGGATCGCGCCGCCGGCGATGTAGCCCGACGGCTGCGGCACGAGCTGCATGATGGACAGGCCGGTGAGCGACTTGCCGCAGCCCGACTCGCCGACGAGCCCGAGGGTCTCGCCGCGGCCGATGGTCAGCGACACCCCGTCCACGGCCCGCAGCGGCTCGCCGGCCGTGCGGAAGTACGTCCTGAGATCCCGGACCTCGAGCAGCGGCGGGCTCATTCCAGCTCCTCCCGCACGCGCAGCCTCGGGTCGAGCGCGTCGCGCAGGGCGTCGCCAAAGAGATTCGCCGTGAGCACCAGGCCGAACATGGCGACGAAGGCCGCGGCCAGACTCCACCAGACCACGGGGTCGCGGCCCAGCTCGCTGCGCGCCTGGTCGATCATCGTGCCCCAGCTCGCCGTGTCGGGCCCCACCCCGACGCCGATGTAGCTCAGCACCGCCTCCGCCAGCACCAGGCCGCTGAAGCGCAGCACCACGCTGATGAGCACCAGGTGCATGAGGTTCGGGACCACGTGCTTGCGGATGACGCGCAGCTTCGACACCCCGAGCGCGAGCGCGGCCTGGACGTACTCCTTCTCCCGCAGCTTCAGCGCCTCGCCGCGAAGCACGCGGCACAGCGACACCCAGCCCGTGAGGCCCATGACCACGCAGAGCTGCGGCAGCCCGCGGCCGAACACCAGCATGAACGCGACCACGAGCAGCACCCACGGGATCGAGGCCAGCGTCGTGTAGGCATACTGCACCGCGTCGTCGATCCAGCCGCCGAAGAAGCCTGCGAGCACGCCGAAGAAGATGGCGAAGGGCACGGCGATCAGGGTCGTCAGCCCGCCGACGATGAGCCCGGTGCGCACGCTCTTGAGCGTCTTGACGAGGACGTCCTGGCCCGTCTTGTCGGTGCCGAGCAGGTGGCCGCGGGGCTGTCGGAGCGGGGGGTGGACCCGCCGGCGGACGAACTCGCCATCGCGCTCGACCTCGACCGTCTCCTTGAGGAGCGAGACGCGCGCGAGGGGGGCGGAGTAGGTGCGTTCCTCGCTGGCGAGGGGCGCGCACAGGCGGTCGAGCGCCGTGCGTGCGGGCGCGAGCACGGGGCGGCCCTCCGCGGTGCGGCGCGGGGTGCCGTCGGCGCCGCGCTCGACGGCCCGCCAGCTCACGCTGTCGAGCAGCGCGATGAGCACGTAGGCCGACAGGACCACCAGCGAGACGAGGGCCAGGCGGCTGCGCCGCACCTCGCGCCAGGCGTTCTGCCACATCTCGCTGCGCCGCGCGTGCAGCCACGCCGCCACGGCACCGGCCACCACGACCGCCAGCGCGCCGTTCGCCACGAGCGGCACGCGCAGATCCTGCACGACGGCTTGCCCCGTGAGCCAGCGCACGCCCCAGTAGACGACGGCGGCGACCGCCGCGAAGCCCACCAGGCCGGCCAGCAGCCTGACCGCGTCGAGCGGCGACGGCCCGCCGTAGAGGTTGCGCGTGTCGCCGGCGCCGAGGGTGATGCGCGGGTCCACGAGGGTGTAGCTGACGTCGGTCATGAGCAGGCCGATGATGTAGAGGATGGCGCTGATGTAGACCATGGAGCGCACGACCGCGAAGTCTTGCGCGTGGATGGCGTCGATCGTCATGCCGCCGAGCCCTGGGATGGCGAAGAACGACTCGAGGATCAGGCTGCCCATGAAGAGGAAGGGGATGGCGGTGACGGCGCTGGTGAGGATGGGGATCATGGCGTTCTTGAGCACGTGGCGGAAGAGCACGGCGCCCTCGCCGAGGCCCTTGGCCCGGGCCGTGCGGACGTAGTCGCGGCCCGTCTCCTCGAGCATGACCGTGCGGTAGAAGCGCACGCCGCCGCCAATGCCGGAGACGACGCCGATGAGCACCGGCAGGAGGACGAACCTGGGCATGGCCCCGCGCCAGTCGAAGCCCGAGATGGGCACCAGGCGCAGCCACACGGCGAAGACGAACTGGCCGCCGACGATGTAGAAGAGCGACGAGACGGACATCAGCAGCACGCAGGCCACGGTGCCCCAGCGGTCGAGGTAGGTGCCGCGGCAGAAGGCGATGATGAGCGCCGCCGTGATGTTGACGGCGAGGCCGATCGCGAAGGTCGGGACGGCGATGGCCAGGCTCGGCCACATGCGCCTGCGGATCTCGCCGCCGATGTCGCGGCCCGAGACGTCGCTGCGGCCGAGGTCGAACGCCAGCAGGCGGGCGCACTTCTGGAAGAAGAGTGTGGCCGTGAGCGCCCGGGCCCCGCGCTCGTGGGGGTTGTAGAAGAGCGGGAGGTGGTAGTTGTGCTCGCGCTTCCAGTTCTCGATGGCCTCGGGGCTGTCGGCCTTCTCGCCGAGGATGCGCCGCGCCATGTCGTCCGGCGAGTTCAGCACGAAGAACAGGACGAACGTGATGACCACGATGCCGAGCACGATGGGCACGGCGTAGAGCAGGCGGCGGATGATGTAGGCGACCATAGGCTCAGGACTCGCGCACGTGGCGGACCGCCGCCCAGACGGCGGGCAGGCTGGCGACGGCGAGGCACAGGGCGAAGGCGAGCACGGGCCCCCAGCGGGGGGCATTCCACGCGCGGCGGCGTCGCGCGCGCAGCGCCGTGTCGAGCCGCGCGAACTTCAGGGTGTTGAAGGCCACCGGGTTGGGGTAGGCGTTCTTGTGCCACTCGTGGACGAGGGTGAACGCGACGGGATGGTATGCGGCGATCCAGGGGGCGTCCTCGTGGAGGATGCGGTTCATCCTGTGGATGATGGCGAGTCGCTCGGGGCTGTTGTCCATGGCCCGCATCTCGACGAGCAGGCGGTCGAAGTCGGCGTTGGCGTAGTTGGCGGAGTTCTCGCTGCCCGAGACGGTCTTGCCGTTGGGTCCGTAGAGCAGGAAGAGGAAGTTCTCGGGGTCGGGGTAGTCGGCGGCCCATCCCCAGGAGCAGAACTGGACGCTGCCGGCGAGGACTTTCTCCTGGAAGCGGTTGTAGTCGGTGGTGCGGACGTCGAGTCGGATACCGAGCTTGGCGAACTGCTTGACGACGAACTGGAGCCTCGGCCGGCTGGCGGTGCTGGTCCAGGCGTTGTCGAAGCGGAGGGTCAGCGGCCTGCCGTCGGGGCCGTATCCGTCGGGGTAGCCGGCCTCGGCGAGCAGGCGCTTCGCCTCGTCGAGCGAGCGGCGGACGGCGCGGCGCCGCGCCTTGTCCCAGCGGTAGACGAAGGGGTTGATGCCTGCCTCGCCCTCCTCGTAGCCGAAGATGCCCGGCGGCGTGGGGCTGTGGGCCGTCTGGCCCCGGCCGTTGCGGAAGATGGCGATCTCCTCCTCCATGTCGAAGGCGATGGCGACGGCCCGACGCAGCTTCTTCCGCTTCTCGCTGTAGCCCCCGACCACGGGATCGTTCATGTTGAAGGTGTAGTAGTAGACCGTCGGCGACGGCGACGTGAGCAGCGAGATGCCCTGTCGCTCCATGTCGTCCGAGAGCACCGCGTCGCCCCGCGAGGTCAGCGTGATCGACTGATCGAACACGTCGCTGCTGATGCCCGAGGTGTCGTAGTAGCCCTGGAGGAACTTGTTCCACCGCGGGATCCACTCCTTCTCCCTGCGGAACACACACCGGTCGATCATCGGCAGCGGCCTGCCGGCGTCGGCGAGCATGCCCGCGGCCCGCATCGTCTCGTAGTGGACGAGCGCCCGGGCGTCGTCGGGCGACGGCTTCGGCAAGGTGGGGTAGCGCTCGCCGCGGAAGTTGGGGTTCCGCTCCAGCACCATCTGGTTGGCCGGGTCGAAGTCGGCGACGACGTAGGGGCCGGTGCCCACGGGGTTCTTGTCGAGCACGATGGAGCGCTCGAGCAGGACGGGCTGGTTGAAGAACTCGACGGCCTCGGGCGGGACGGGCGCGAAGAAGCTCATGGCCATCCAGTAGAGGATCTGCGGGTACGGCTGCGAGAGGGCGACCTCGAAGGTGTAGCGGTCGATCTCCTGGACGCCGGGGAAGGGGTGTGCGGCGTAGTCGAGGGCGATGGGGTTGTACTTCTCATCTTGCTCCTGGCTGTACATGGCGCCCGCGGCGGCCTGGCGCTCGCGGCGCCTGGCCTCGAGCGCCGCGGTCAGCGCCTCGCGGTAGTCTGGCATCGCCAGGATGTTCTCCTCGAGGATGCGCAGGACGGGGCAGCCGAGCCGGGGATCGGCCAGCCGCCGGACCGCGTGCACGTAGTCGGCCGCCACCAGCTCGCGCGTCGCCGTCGCCTGGATGTCCGCGACGCGGCGCACCCCGCGGGCGTCCGCCTCGGACAGGTGGCGGTTCGCCTCGACGAAGCACGGGTGATCCTGGTACATGATGCCCGGCTTGAGGCGCACCGTGTAGACCGTCGCGTTCACCGTCCTCCCTGCCCACTGCACCGCGCGCGTCTGGGGCTTGGGCACGGCGACGGCGGTGAGGGGGATGAGCTGGTAGGGGCGCTTGAGGAGATGGTACTCGAAGGGCGGCTCGAGGATCTGGCCGAGCACGGCCGCCTGGTCCGTGCCGTAGGACGAAGCGGGGTCGAGGTGCTTGGGCTCCTCGGCGAACGTGGTGTAGAGGGTGTTGGCCTGGCGGGCCGACGCCGGGTAGGGCGAGTTGCAGTCGCCGACGGCCAGCAGGCCCACCGCCAGCCATCCAGCCCACGCGCCGCAGCGGCCCACATGCCACCAGG
>CBFDBL010000210.1:0-9071 GCA_965603035.1 uncultured bacterium | reverse complement strand
AGGTAACAGCTATCCGCTGTTACCTGAACGGACCGACAATACCACATGGGTGGGGGGGGACCGTCAAGTTAATTCGGTCGCATGGTGGAAGAGAAAAAGCTAGTTCATTACCAAACGACACCGGCCAGCCGCGCCCAGGTTGTTGGAAGCGGGCAGCGTGGACTGCGACTCCCGGGGCGCCCAAGCTCACTGACGGCGGAGCCGTTTGGCGAGGTGACGGTCCCGCTGTGCCGTGCCGGGGCTGGTGAAAGGGGGCTGTCACTTCCTTCTGTGCCCGTCCGGGCCGCGGCTCGGCTCGCCCGTGGGTCCCGTCGCCCTCTGCGAAGGTCATGCGGGCTGTCGGGTGCAAGGGATGCGGCGCGGCAGGCGGCGAGGACGCCGCCCTCGCCTGCGTGCGAGGACGCCCTGCGGCTCGGCCAGACTCGAAAGGAACCGACCTGCCTCTGTGGGTCGCGGACGGGACACAGACAGAGAAAAGGTGTCAGAAAAGGTGTCAGGAGCCTTTTCTGCCCCAGAGGTCAATAGCCCCAACGGAGGCATACCCAGACGGAATTGCACACTTGTCTTGACGGCATCGCGTCGGCGCCGCCCTTGATCTCGGGGCCCTCTGCGGTATGCTGGTGGCGTCCCGGGACCCACGAGTGCCAAGGGGGCCAGGCGATGGCCGACTACCGCATCGAGAAGGACTCGCTGGGCGAGGTGCGCGTGCCCGCCGACGCCTGGTACGGCGCCCAGACCCAGCGTGCCGTGGCGAACTTCCCTATCAGCGGCGTGCGCGCGCCGGCAGCGCTCATCACGGCCTGCGCCATCGTC
Source organism: uncultured bacterium (assembly GCA_965603035.1). GTDB lineage: Bacteria > Planctomycetota > PUPC01 > DSUN01 > DSUN01 > CAZDNN01. The sequence continues at coordinate 8,258 of CBFDBL010000210.1, read as the reverse complement.
AAGAAGGCGGCGGCACTCGCGAACCGCGACGTCGGCAACCTGGCGGCTGAGATCGCCGAGGCCGTCGCCGCGGCCGCCGACCGCGTGATCGCAGGCGAGTTCGGCGACCAGTTCCCCGTCGACGTCTTCAACTCCGGGGCCGGCACGTCGTTCCACATGAACGTCAACGAGGTGCTCGCGAACATCGCGATCGCGGGCCTGGGCGGCGAGCGCGGCGACTACGCGCTCGTCCACCCCAACGACCACGTCAACTGCGGCCAGAGCACCAACGACGTCATCCCGACGGCCACCCGCGTCGCCGCGCTCGTGATGCTGCGCGACCTGGTGCGCGCCGTCGAGCGGCTCGCCGCGGCGTTCCGCGCCAGGGCCGAGGCGTTCGACGGCATCCTGAAGTCGGGTCGGACCCACCTCCAGGACGCGGTGCCGGTGCGGCTCGGCCAGGAGTTCGGCGGCTACGCGACGGCGATGGCGAAGGCGGCGCAGACGGTGGCGAGGGCGGGCGAGGGCTGCCGGGAGCTGGGCCTCGGCGGGAGCGCGACGGGGACGGGTCTGAACACGCATCGCGACTACGCGTCGAAGGCGGTGGCCTACATCGGCGAGATCGCGGGCCTCGAGGTCAGCGCGGCGCGCGACCGGTTCGAGGCGATGCAGAGCCAGGCGCCGGTGGTGGAGCTGTCGGGCGCGCTGCGGCTCCTCGCGTGCGAGCTGATCCGGATCGCGAACGACCTGCGGCTGCTCTCGAGCGGGCCGACGACGGGCCTCGCCGAGATCGCCCTGCCGGCCGTGCAGCCCGGCTCGTCGATCATGCCGGGCAAGGTCAACCCCAGCATCCCCGAGATGGTCGACATGGTCGGCTTCGCCGTCGTCGGCAACGACCACGCCATCGCGATGGCCGCCCAGGCCGGCCAGCTCGAGCTCAACGTCATGATGCCCGTCATCGCCTACAAGCTGCTCGACTCGATGACGATCCTCACCAACGCCACGCGCGTGCTGGCCGAGCGCTGCGTCGAGGGCATCGAGGCCGACGGCGCGCGCTGCCGGGCCTACGCCGAGCGCACCCTTGGCCTCGCCGCCGCGCTCAACCCCTACATCGGCTACCTCGCCGCCGCCGAGGTCGCCAAGCAGGTACTCCGCACCGGGCGCTCGCTCCGCGACGTCGTCCTCGACAAGGGCCTGCTCAGCGCCGAGCAACTCGACCGCACACTCGACCCGCTCGCCATGACGGAGCCGGAGCGCGGGAAGGACGAAGCCGACTAGCCGCCGGCGGTTGACCCGCCCGCGGGCTTGCCTATAATCGGCGCCAGGACCAGGAGACGGCGCACATGGGCGATGACACGCAGAGCCGGGTCGAGGACGGGCGGCGGGTGCTGGCCATGGAGCTGGCCGCGCTCCAGCAGGTCTACGCGCGCCTCGACGAGCGCTTCGCCGAGGCGGTGGGGCTGATCCTCGAGTGCCCGGGCAAGCTGGTGGTCTGCGGGGTGGGCAAGAGCGGGATCGTGGCGCGGAAGCTCGCGGCGACCTTCTCGAGCACGGGGACGGCCGCGGTGTTCCTCCACGCCGCCGAGGCGCTCCACGGCGATCTCGGCGTCGTCGGGCACGACGACGTGCTCATCCTGATCTCCAAGAGCGGCGAGAGCGACGAGATCGTCCGGCTCCTGCCCTCCATCGAGACGATCGGCCCACGGATCATAGCGTTCACCGGCGCCGCGGGGTCGCGGATCGGGCAGGCGGCGCACGTCGTGCTCGATGCCGGGGTCGAGCGGGAGGCCGACGAGCTCAACCTCGCGCCCACCGCCAGCGCCACGGCCGCGCTCGCGCTCGGCGACGCGCTCGCACTCGTCGTCGCCGCACGCAAGCAGCTCACCCCCGAGCGCTTCGCACTCTCGCACCCGGGCGGGGCACTCGGCCGCAGGCTCACCGTGAAGGTGGACCACCTGATGCACGGCGGCGACGACCAGCCCCTCGCGCGGCCCGACACCTCCGTCCGCGACGTGCTCGTCGAGCTCAGCAGCAAGCCTCTGGGCGGCGTGAACATCGTGGACCGCGTCGGCAAGCTCGTCGGCATCATCACCGACGGCGACATGCGCCGGGCCATCCAGCAGCACGAGCACGTGCTCGACCTCGCCGCCGCCGACATCATGACCGCCGCTCCCACCACCGTCGGCGCCGGCACCATGGCCATCGACGCCCTCTACCTCATGGAGGAGCACGAGCCAGGCCAGATCAGTGTCCTGCCCGTCGTGGACGACCAGGGCAGGGCGGTCGGGATGCTCAGGCTGCACGACGTGGTGAAAGCCGGATTGTGAGATTGCCGATTTGCGATTGCCGATTGCCGATTGGGAAGGCATGGGAACCAACCGCCTGACGGTGTGTGACGGCGTCGAGGTCGGCGGCGACGGGCCTCTGCTGCTCATCGCGGGGCCGTGCGTCATCGAGTCGAAGCGCCAGTGCATGACGCTGGCGCGGCGGCTCGCGGCGATCGCGGCCGAGGCGCGGCTGCCCTTCGTCTTCAAGGCGTCGTTCGACAAGGCCAACCGCAGCTCCGCCAGGTCGTTCCGCGGCCCCGGCCTCGCGCGCGGCCTCGAGGTGCTCGCCGCGGTCAAGGCAAGGCACGATGTCGCCATCCTCACCGACATCCACGAGCCGAGCCAGGCCGAGCCCGCGGCGGCCGTGGCCGACGTGCTCCAGATCCCCGCCTTCCTGTGCCGCCAGACCGACCTCATCCAGGCCGCCGCCGCGACGGGCAAGGTGGTGAACATCAAGAAGGGCCAGTTCCTGGCGCCCGAGGACCTGCGGGGCGCCGTCGAGAAGGCCCTGGCGGCCGGCGGCCGCAAGCTCCTGCTCACCGAGCGCGGCACCTCGTTCGGCTATCACAACCTCGTCGTCGACATGCGGTCGCTGGCGGTCCTGCGCGCGCTGGGCTGGCCGGTCGTCTTCGACGCGACCCACAGCGTGCAGCTCCCCGGCGCGGCCGGCACGCACTCGGGCGGGCAGCGCGAGTTCGTGCCCGTGCTCGCCCGCGCCGCGGCAGCCGTCGGCATCGACGGGCTGTTCGTCGAGGTCGCCCTCGATCCCGCCAAGGCGAAGAGCGACGCCGCCAACTCGCTGCCCCTCGATGCTCTCGGCCCACTGCTCGATGCGGTGACGCGCATCCGAGCGGCGGCACGCGGCTGCGAGCAGGGGCGCAATCGCGAATCACAGATCCCAGATCGCGAATGACGGGGGCCGTGATGCACGCGATCCGACGCTTCTTCGGCATCGACGCGGCGGGCTCGACGGTGGCGACGGAGGTCCGCGCGGGCGTCGTCACCTTCATGACGATGGCCTACATCATCGTCGTGCAGCCGCTGGTGCTGTCGGCGACGGGCATGCCGCTGGGCGGGGTCATGCTCGCCACGTGCCTGTCCAGCGCGTTCGCCACCCTGGTGATGGGGCTGTGGGCGAACTACCCGGTCGCGCTGGCGCCGGCCATGGGGCACAACTTCTACTTCGCCTGGCTCGTGACGAGCGGGCAGGTGCCCAACTGGCAGACGGCGCTCGGCGCCGTGTTCGTCTCGGGCGCGGCCTTCATCGCGCTCAGCTTCTTCGGCTTCCGCGAGCGCATCATCAACGCGGTGCCCGACAGCCTGAAGTACGCGATCGCCGTGGGCATCGGCCTGCTCATCGCCGTGGTCGGCCTGCGGACCGCGGGCGTCATCGTCGAGACGCCCGACGCGACGGGCTGGACCCTCGGCGGGTTCACCCGCCCGGTGCTGCTCGCCGTCGTCGGCCTGTTCATCACGGGTGCGCTCATGGCCTTCAAGGTCAAGGGTGCGATCCTGATCGGCCTGGTCGCGACGGCCGTCGTCGGCGCCGTCATGGGGCTCGTCGCCATGCCCGCCAGCCCGGTGAGCGCGCCGCCCTGGGCCGAGCTGCGCCAGACCGCCTTCGGCCTCGACGTCGCCGGCGCGCTGAAGTTCGGCTTCTTCGGCGTCATCTTCACCTTCTACTTCCTCGACCTCTTCGACACCATCGGTACCCTGAGCGGCGTGTGCCAGCAGGCCGGGCTCATGGTGAACGGCAGGCTGCCGCGCGCGCGGCGCGCGCTGCTCGCCGACGCGAGCGGCACGGTGGTCGGCTCGGTGCTGGGGACCTCGACGGTCACCAGCTACATCGAGAGCGCGGCCGGGGTCTCCGAGGGCGGCAGGACCGGGCTCGCCAGCGTCGTGACCGCCCTGCTCTTCGTCGCCGCCATCTTCTTCTATCCCTGCGTCCAGATGTTCGCCGGCGGCACGCTGGTCGACCAGCAGTTCGCCTTCCAGCGCGTCGAGGCCCAGATCGTCGAGGAGGGCAGCGACGCGCCGGCCCCCGTGAGCCTGCCCCAGGGCGCCACGCTGCTCGTCCGGCGCAAGCAGCCGCTCAACCCCGTCACCGCGCCGACACTCATCATCATCGGATGCCTCATCATGGGCGCCGTCGCGCGCATCCCGTGGAGCGACTGGACCGAGGCCCTCCCCGCCTTCCTCGCCATCATCATGATGCCGCTGACCTTCAACATCACCGAGGGCATCGCCTTCGGGTTCATCGCCTACGCCTTCCTCAAGCTCATCACGGGGCGCGTCCGCCAAGTGAGCCCCTGGATCCTCGTCTTCGCCGTCCTCTTCGTCCTCCGCTACATCTTCCTGGCATAGGCGCGCTCGGCCGGGTCCTGGCGGTGCTGGGCTGGGTCGGTCTGCGGCGTCGCTAGTCGGGGGCGATGGGAGGGGGCCCAGGCGCGTGCTCGCCCAGGCCGAGGCGGACGAGCGCGGTCGTGAGGGTCTCGCCGGCTGCGAGGGTCTCGTAGGCGAACTCGAGCCGCTCCCGACGCGGGTCGCGACGGGCGAGGCGGGTGTACTCGATGGCGATCTCGGTCGGGTCGTAGGCCTTGGTGCGGAGCATCTCCGAGAGCGCGTAGCGGTGGTCGTCGGCACTGCGGCTCAGGAGCTGGTCGGTGAGGATGCGCGCCCGGCGGTGGCGGAGCTTCACCGCGAAGCTGAAGATGCCGAGCAGGAGCGCCGTGCCGACGATGAGCGACACGGCGGCCGCCGGCACCGAAATGTCGGCCCCCGCGCGCAGCGCCCGCAGACCGTGGCGCGCGAGCACGAACGCCGTGAGCCACGGCGTGAGCGCCAGGATGCCCTTGACGTGGGCCCCGAAGCCCAGCGCCGGCCACAGCAGCTTCCAGCCCAGCCCCACCGACAGCGCGAGCCCGCACGCGAGGGGCCCGACGACCAGCAGGCCCAGCACGCGCCGCCGCGCGCCCGTCAGCACCCACAGCGCCAGCAGCAGCGCCACGCAGCCGCCGGCCACGTAGCTCACCAGCGCCCAGTAGGGCGCCAGCGCAGGAGCCGGCGCGCCCGGCACGTCGTGGATCACCAGGAACAGGCCCGGGTCCGCCCACAGCACGAGCGGCGGCGCCGCGACGCCGAACAGCAGGTCGAAGAGCGCCTGCCCCACCGTCATCCCATGGCGCCGTCGCGCGAGGGTGTCGTCGACGCCCGCGACTCCCGGGCCTGGGGGCTGGACCGCGGCCATTTGCCCGCTCCTCCTCCGCTCAGGCGATGTCTCCGTCCAGCGGACGGATGTAGTGGATCTGGCGCGCCACCTCGTGGAAGCCCAACGCCGGGTACCACCCACAGCAGCGGCCGTTCTGCTCCAGCGTCTCGATCCGCACGTACTGCATCCCCCGGTCGCGCAGATAGGCGAACGCCGCGTCCATGAGCTGGCGGCCGATGCCCATGCCCTGGTGGCCTGGGTGCACCGCCAGGTTCGGGATCGAGCCGATCAGCGTCCGAGGGTGGTAGCGGCACGACACGTAGCCCACCACCGCGCCGTCCGCCTCGTAGACCAGGATGCCCGAGGGGTTCGCCGCCACGTCGGCTTCCACGTGGCTCGCCTTGCGCTCCTCCCACCCCAGCCCGTTCACCGTCCCGTAGCGCTGCTCGATGTTCTGGTCCACCGACGTCCCGTCGAAGGCCAGCTTCGTAATCGCCACGAGCGCATCGAAGTCGGCGGCGCGGTACGGGCGGATCATCCACTCGTCCCCAGGGAGGCTCCCATCTGCCCGGCTCCACTATTGTAGGGGGAAGTGACGATCTGTCAAGGACTTGGCGCGGGGCGCCCAGGCAGTGGGACCGCGCCGGCGACAGGAGGGAACGCCCCGGGGGTCAACGGCCCCGCCGCACCTCCCAGTGCAGTGTGGGGCCGCCGATGTGGGCGAGGAAGTCGGCCTTGCGGAAGCTCTCGACGTGGCCGTTCACGAACAGCACGTTCGCGCGGCCCCCATGGCGGAAGCGGTAGCCGTAGAGCCCGTCCACGCCTGGGAAGGGTTGTGCGTCGGCCTTGATGTAGTCCATGAGCAGGATGGTGCCGGCGGGGTCGCTGATGTCGTCGCCGGGTGCCCCGATGGGAGAGGAGGCGGCGGTGTCGGCGAAGCTGCCGCGGATCGGCTCCATCGGCGTGCGGCCGCCGCGGCCCGCGGCGTTGGGCCGGTGGTAGAGGTACGATGTGGCGACGGCGTTCGGGCCGTCGGGCAGGCCGATGGTGCGGACGCTGGGGGAGTAGTCGAAGCCGAAGTGGTTGTAGCCGAAGTTGTCGTCGTAGACGCGGTCCTTGTCGATCTCGTAGCAGCGGGGCAGGGTGGTGGGCGCGCGGCGATCGTCGTAGGGGTCGCGCGAGGACGGGCAGCGCAGGACGAGGCCGTCGGGCGGGAAGCGGCTCAGGGTCGCATGGGGGTGGGTGGCCCACCAGCCGTCGTCAGAGCGCGGCACGGTGAGCTGGTCGTAGGCCCCGTCGCGGGGGTAGAGGTAGCGTGCGAGCTTGCGGTACCACCAGGAGGCCTCGTCGACCGTGGTCGTGCCGGGTTGCAGGTCGAAGCAGTTGGGGAGATTGCCGAAGTGGTGCTTCCGCAGGTCCTCGAGACTCATGTGGATCTGGCGCATGTGGCTCATGCAGACGCGCTGGCGCGCCCGGCGGTAGGCGTTGAGCAGCACCGGCGAGACCATGGCGGTGAGGATGGCGATGATGGAGACGACGATGAGCAGCTCGGTGAGGGTGAGCCCTCGGTGCGGCGCGCGCATGGCCGATCCCCCTTCGGGAGGGAAGGTGTGACAGAGGGGTCCGGCGCTCTCCATGAGCATTCTAGGCCGTTGCCCGCGGGATGTCAACGGCTATCCGTGCAAGTCGTGGTTGTGCGGATGGTTACGGCGTGGCGAGCTGTCCGAGGAAGAGGCCCATGAGGCGGTGGCCCGGCTCGACGACGAGGCCCGTCTCGGCGGCGTTGGCCTCGGAGTAGAGGCGGTTGCTGGGCTCGGTGACGTCGCTGCCGCAATAGGCGAACGGGACGGGCTCGCGGACGTGGGTCTGCACGTCGATGGGCGTGGGGTGGTCGGGGAGCACGAGGAGGCGGTGGGCGCCGCACGCCTCGAGATAGCCGAGGAGGGGGCCCACGATGTGGGTGTCGATCGCCTCGATGGCGTCCACCTTGGCCTGGATGTCGCCCTGGTGGCCTGCCTCGTCGGGGGCCTCGATGTGCACGACGACCAGGTCGTGGCGCTCGAGGGCGTCGATGGCGCCCTGGCCCTTGCCCGCGAAGTTGGTGTGGACGTAGCCCGTCGCTCCCTCGACCTCGACGACGTGCAGGCCGAGCGAGAGGGCGATGCCGCGCACCAGGTCCACCGCTGCGACCACGGCGCCGCTCACGCCGAAGCGCCGGGCGAACGAGGCGAGGGCGGGCCTGGTGCCCCCGCCCCACAGCCAGATCATGGTGGCGGGGTTCTCGCCGAGGTCGATGCGCACCTCGTTGATCTCCGTGTCCGCCAGCACCTCGCGCGACCGCTCCATCAGGCCCACGAGCAGGCCCGCATCGGCCCCCCGGGGCAGGTGCTTGGCGATCGGCTGCTCGCGAATATCGTGGGGCGGCGTGCACTCGATCTCGAGCGCCCCGCACCCCCGGCACACCAGCAGGTGGCGATAGCCGACGCCGGGGTAGAAGCGGATGTCGTCGGTCGCGAGCCGGTCGTTGAGCAGGTCGATGAGCACGGCGGCCTCGCGCGTAGCGATGTGGCCGGCGCTGTGGTCGGCCATGGCCTCGTCGCCGTCCACCGTCACCAGGTTGCATCGGAAGGCCATGTCGGCGGGGCCGAGCTCGATGCCCCGGCTGGCGGCCTCGAGCGGGGCGCGGCCCGTGTAGTGGGCCCTGGGGTCGTAGCCGAGCACCGACAGGATGGCCACGTCGCTGC
>CBFDBL010000209.1:0-9075 GCA_965603035.1 uncultured bacterium | reverse complement strand
GCATCCCCGAGCTCCTGAGCCCAGGGCCGAAGCACAAGGGACCATGATGCACCGAGCAGCAGCCCCCTGCCTCCTCGCGCTGGCAGCGGCCTCGTGGGCCGCCGCCGAGCCAGGGCCGCCGAAGGGCGGCCCGGCGCTCGCGCCCCTGCGCTACCTGCGCGGGCGCGCGCTCGACCTGCTCGACGTCGTCGAGCTCAACGTCGGAGCCGGGCCCGGCGCCAAGCTCAGCGTCAAGTACGGCCTCCACTTCTTCGGGCTCGGCTCCGTGCGCTCGACGCGGGCCGGCAACATCGACAGGCGCGCCGGCACCTGGCGCGAGCTCGACACCGAGTTCGGCATCCTCCCCCTCAGCGTCGCCGCATGGCCCGTGCACTACGGAGCCAGGGCCTGGGGCCGCCGCCAGCTCGCCGCCGATGCCAAGCTCGTCGCCCAGGCCGGCAGCGAGGGCATCCAGTACCTCGACCGCAAGGAGCTCAACGGCGACCCCGCCTTCATCGTCAAGGACACCGCCGAGGGCCCCGTCCACACGCGCTGGGCCGACAGCTTCCCCATCGGTGCCGAGGTCCACGCCTACGTCGGCATCCGGGCCCTGGTGCGGCCGCTCGAGCTCGTGGACTTCGCGGTCGGCCTCGTGGGCCTCGACCTCGACCCCTGGCTGGCGACGAACCCGGGAGAGTGAGGAGGCGGCTCGGCAATGGCAGTGGTCGCGGGCATCGACGAGGCGGGCTACGGGCCGCGGCTGGGGCCGCTGCTCGTCAGCGCCGTAGCGTTCGAGGTGCCCGACGAGGCCGTCGGCCAGTGCCTGTGGGAGCGGCTGGCGCCCGCCGTCGGCCGGTCGCTGCGCGACCGCGAGCGCATCGCGGTGGACGACAGCAAGCGGCTCTTCAACCAAGCCATGGGCCCCCGCCACATCGAGCGCACGGCGCTGGCCTTCGCCGCGGCCATCGGGCTCGAGCCCGCGACGTTTCGCGAGCTGCTCGACGCCGTGGCCGAGCTCGCCGACGAGCCCGACGCCTACCCCTGGTACGCCGGCGCCGACTTCGGCGTGCCGCTCGCGGCCGAGCGCGCACAGGTCGCCGCCGACGCGCGCCGACTCCGCCAGGCGCCCGGCGCCCGCTTCCTCGAGGTCCGTGCCCTCCCCGTCCTCGTCCGCGAGTACAACCGCATGGTCGACAGCGTCGGCACCAAGTCCGCCACCCTCTTCCTCAAGACCGCCGCGCTACTCTCCCGCCTGTGGCAGCGCTGGGGCGACGCCGGCCTCGTCGTCCACGTGGACAAGCACGGCGGACGCGACCGCTACGGCCTGCTCCTCCACCAGACCTTCTTCGGCTCCCGGGTCAAGGTGTTCCGCGAGGGTCGCGACGCCTCGGTCTACGAGGTCGCCGACGGCGCCCGGCGGATGCAAGTCGGCTTCTACCGCCAGGGCGACAGCCGTCACCTGCCCATCGCCCTCGCCTCGGTCTACAGCAAGTACCTCCGCGAGCTCTTCATGCGCGGCTTCAACGCCTGGTGGACCCAGCGCGTGCCTGGCCTGAAGCCCACGGCCGGCTACGCCGCCGACGCCACCCGCTTCCTCCGCGACATCGAGCCCGCCCGTCGCCAGCTCGGCATCGACGACCGCATCCTCATCCGCATCGCCTGAGCCCGCACTCCTGTCCGACCCCGCCCATGGACAGGCCCCCGCAACGCATCCCCTGGTCACCCGCAGCCCGTTCCGTTTGTCTCGGACCTGTGCAGGTCCGAGACAAAGAGGGAGGGCTCGCCGAAGCTGCTCCAGGCCGCAGCTCCGGCGCACGGGGGCTGCGGGGGGGCGCGACGAGGCGCGCGCAGAGCGCCCGCGCCGCTTCGGCTCTCCGTGCCCTCGGGGCCCGATGCTCCGTCGCCAACTCGGCATCGACCCCGGTCTCCTCATCCGCATCGCCTGGCCCGCACTCCTGTCCGACCCCGCCCGTGGACAGGCCCCCGCAACGCATCCCCTGGTCACCCGCAGCCCGTTCCGTTTGTCTCGGACCTGTGCAGGTCCGAGACAAAGAGGGAGGGCTCGCCGAAGCTGCTCCAGGCCGCAGCTCCGGCGCACGGGGGCTGCGGGGGGGCGCGACGAGGCGCGCGCAGAGCGCCCGCGCCGCTTCGGACGCTTTGACTCCCTGGGCGGGCGGGGCTACAATGCTCCGCCGCCAGCGAGGAGATCGGCTGTGAGCGGGCAGTTCGCGACGTGCAAAGAGGCGCTCGACTACCTCTACCGCTTCACCGACTACGAGCGGATGGTGAAGCCGCGTGCGGCGGCGACCTCGATCTTCGGGCTCGCGCGGATGAACCAACTGCTCGACTATCTCGAGCACCCCGAGCTGCGGCTGCGCGTCGTCCATATCGCGGGCACCAAGGGCAAGGGCTCGACCGCCGCGATGACCGCCTCGATCCTCCAGCACACGGGCGCCAGGGTCGGCCTCTACACCTCGCCCCACGTGCTGTCGGTCCGCGAGCGGATCATGGTGGGCGGCGCCTGGATCGCCGAGGAGCGGCTCGTGGCGCACGTGAACCGCATGCACGAGTACCTCGAGGCGAGCCTGAAGACCCACGAGAAGTACACGCCGACGTTCTTCGAGATCTTCACGGCCGCGGCGTTCCTCGACTTCGTGGCCGAGGGGGTGGACTACGCGGTGCTGGAGGTGGGCCTGGGCGGGCGTCTCGACGCGACGAACGTCGCGCGGCCCGTGGTCTGCGGGATCACCCACGTGAGCTTCGACCATACCGACAAGCTGGGCGACACGCTGGCGCTGATCGCGGGCGAGAAGGCGGGGATCCTGAAGCCTGGGGTGCCGGTGGTGGTGGCTCCGCAGGAGCCGGCGGCGCTCGGGGCGATCCAGGCGCGTGCCGAGGCCCTGGCGGCGCCGGTGCGGCTGGTGGGGCGCGACGTCGCGCTGGTGGACGCCGGCGCGGGCTTCTCGGTGCTCACGCCGCGGCGCTGCTACGCGCGGCTGCGGGTGCCGCTCGCGGGCCGCCACCAGCGGGTGAACGCGGCGACGGCGGTGGGCCTGGCCGAGGAGGCGACGGCGAGCCGCGGCATCCGCCTGCCCGCCAGGCTGGTCCGCGACGGTCTGGCGGCCGTGCGCTGGCGCGCCCGCATCGAGACCGTGGCCGAGCGGCCCCGCGTCGTCGTCGATGCCGCCCACAACGTCGCCTCCATCCGCGCGCTGCTCGCCACGCTCGACGGAGAGTTCCGCTTCGACCGGCTGCTCGTCGTCGTCGGCATCTCGGCGGACAAGGACGTGGACGGCATCCTCGGCGAGCTGGTGCCGCGCGCGGCGCTCGTCGTGACCTCGGCGAGCCACAGCCCGCGCGCCTGCGCGCCCGACGAGCTGCTGCGCCGCGTCCGCGCGGCTGGCGACGCGGAGGCCGTGGCCTGCCCCGAGCCCGCACAGGCCCTCGCCCTCGCCCGCGAGCGCGCCGCTCCGGGCGACCTGGTGTGCGTCACGGGCTCCTTCTACCTCGCCGGCGAGGTGCTCGAGGCGCTCGAGCAGCACGCGTGAAGCGTGAGGCGAGCGACGGCTGCTGCCGCCCGCCGGCCCCTTGCTCGCTGCCTGCTGACAGCGGGTTACAACTCCTTACGCAAAAGCACATTCTGGCGGCGAAAAAGCGCTTGCGCTGCCGATCCGCGGGGGCTATCATGTGGGCGTGGAGCCCTCATCCAACCACCCATTCACGAGAGGGGGTGTGCTGTGCGAACCGCTCTCATCGCCGTGCTGAGCGTCGTGCTGGCCGTGGCGGCCGCCTCGGCCGACGTCGTGTCGATGCCCGACAAGATCGAGCTGAGCGGCAAGAAGATCGAGATCGTCGAGATCCGCGAGCGCGAGGTCATCGTGCGCGTGGCCTACGGCGACATCACGATCCCGCGGGAGCGGGTGACGGCCATGTCGGTGGACTTCGAGGGCCGGCTGAAGCGGCTGAAGGACGAGGGCCTCGACACGCCGCGCGCGCTCTACGCGCTCGGGCGCGTGTGCGTGCAGCTCGACGAGGGCAAGCAGGCCGTCGCCGCCTACCGCGAGGTGCTGGCCCGCGACAAGCTGCCCGAGGACATCCTGCTGCCCATGGCGGCCGACCTCGAGGCCCTCGAGGCCTGGGACGCCGCCCACAAGAGCTACCGCGCCTATCTCAAGCTCTACCCCGACCACGCCGACGCGCGGGCCAAGGCCCGCGCCGCGGCCGCCAAGGCCGCCGACATGGTGCCCGCTATCGAGCCCCCGGCTGCCGTCGGCGGCATCGAGATCGGCTCGACGGTCCCCGTGGCTGTCAAGCCCGTCGAGCCCGCCGAGCCGGGCGAGCCTGTCGCGCCCGTCGCGCCCGCCGAGCCCGCCGAGCCGGCGGAACCGGCGGAGCCCGCCGAGCCGGGCGAGCCGGCGGCACCCGAGCAGCCCGACGCCGTCGAGGGCCTCGAGGCGAGCGGCGGCTGGACCACCGAGGCGTGGGGCAGCAGCGCCGAGATCAGCGTCGGCGCCGCAGAGGGCGCGAAGGACAAGATGCTGCGGGTGTGGCTCGCGGGGGCCGAGAAGGACAAAGTGAACGTCATGCTCGCCAACGACTTCGACCTGTCGAAGAAGAAGGCGCTGAACTTCGACGTCTTCAACTTCAGCAAGAAGCGCATCGACGTGGCCATCGCCTTCATCAACCGCCCTGGCTGGAAGTTCTACGAGAGCCTGCCCACCACGATCCTGCCCACCGGCGAGACCCCCAAGCAGGTCTCCCTCGACCTGACGACCACCCGCTTCAAGACGGCCGACTCCAAGTGGCGGCACAGGAGCCCGCTCGTCAACCCCGACAAGATCGTCAAGATCTACTTCCTCCTCTACACCGACGTCACCGGCGAATGGGTGTTCTTCAACAATGTCCGCTTCGACCCGCCCGACCCGCCGGCCGCAGCCGGCGGCCCGCCCGCCGCCGGCGGCCCGCCCGCCGCCGCACCCAGGCCCCCTGCCGCCGCGCAGGCCGACCGCGACGAGCGCGTCGCACGCTTCCTCCTGCGCAACGCCGAGGCGGCCGCCGGGGAGAACGACTGGCCCAAGACCAAGCGCTTCCTCGACCGCATGAAGCAGCGGTACGCCGGCACGGAGCTCTACAAGGGCAAGCAGGCCGAGATCGAGGCGCTCGCCGCCAAGGCCGAAGCCCAGATCCCGAAGCAGCCCGAGCCGCCCGAGGAGCCGCCGGCCGAGAAGCCCGCCCCGGCGGAGAAGCCCGCCCCCGAGCCCGAGCCGGCGCCCGAGCCGGCGCCAAAGCCCGAGCCGGCGCCTGAGCCGGCGCCTGAGCCGGCGCCGAAGCCCGAGCCGGCGCCAGAACCGGCGCAGGAGCCGAAGCCGGCGGCCTGAGGGCCCCCGAGCCCCACCCCACGCCCGGCGCACGCGAGGCGTGTGCGCGGCATCCGCCTTGATTTCCCATGGCGTTTCGCGTACTGTCGCAGGCATCCGTTGCCGGGACGCAGGACAGGCTGGATTGGGAATGGGAGAGTCATGGCGATCACGAAGGCGGTCGTTCCCGTGGCTGGGCTGGGCACGCGCCTGCTGCCGGCCACGAAGTCGCAGCCGAAGGAGATGCTGCCTGTCGGGCGCAAGCCGGTGGTGCAGTACGTGGTCGAGGAGACGGAGGCGGCGGGGCTGCGCAGCATCCTGTTCGTGACGGGCCGCAGCAAGACGGCGATCGAGGACCACTTCGACCGCGAGCCCGAGCTGCGGCGCGCGCTGGCGGCGAACGGGAGAGCGGACCTGCTGGCGGCGCTGGCCTACGAGGATGCCGACGTCGAGTTCTTCTACACCCGCCAGAGCGAGCAGCTCGGGCTGGGCCACGCCGTCGGCCTCTCCGAGCGCTACGTGGCGGGCGAGGCGTTCGTCATCGCGCTGGGCGACTCGATCATCGAGAGCAAGGAGTCGCCGCCGGTGCTGCGGCGGCTGATCGACGCCTTCGAGCGGACGGGCGCGTCGGCGGCGATCGCGCTCGAGGAGGTGTCGGCGGCCGACGTGTCGCGCTACGGCATTGCCGCGCCCGACGCCGAGCCGCTCCCCGGCGTGGGCGCCGACGTCATCCGCATCCGCGACCTGGTCGAGAAGCCGTCGCCCGACGAGGCGCCCAGCCGCCTCGCCATCGCCGGCCGCTACGTCGTTGCCAGCGACGTCTTCGACGCGCTCCGCCGCACCCAGCCAGGCAAGGGGGGCGAGATCCAGCTCACCGACGCCCTCCGCATCCTGCTCCGCGAGGGCAAGACCCTCATCGGCCTGCGCTTCCGTCCCGGCGAGCATCGGCACGACATCGGCAACTTCGAGAGCTACTTCCGCAGCTTCCTCCACTTCGCCCTCCGCGACCCCGACCACGCCGAGGCCCTCCGGGCGGCCATCGAGGAGGAGATGCGCGATGCGTGATGCGTGATCCGTGAGCGGAGGATGGCGAAGCGGAGCCGTCCTCCTCTTGCTACGCGTTACGCAGGACGGGTTGCGCAATGCCGTTCTTCGTCTACCACCCCAGCTACGAGCTCCACTGGGGCGAGCACGTCTTCCCGGTCGAGAAGTACCGGCTGCTGCGGGACCGGCTGGTGGCGGAGGGCCTGGTGGCGGGCGACGGCTTCCTCGAGCCCCGGGCCGCGAGCGAGGGCGATCTGCTGCGGGTGCACGAGCCCGCCTACCTGGCGCGGCTCGAGGCGCTGACGGCGAGCCCGCTGGCGGCCTACTTCGAGGCCGAGGCGCCCTTCAACCGCGACGTGGCCGACGCCGTGCGCTTCGGCACCGGCGGCACCATCCTCGCCTGCGAGCGCGCCGCGGCCGACGGCACGGCCGCCCTCAACCTCGGCGGCGGCTTCCACCACGCCTTCCCCGACCACGGCGAGGGCTTCTGCTTCATCAACGACGTCGCCGTCGCCATCCGCGCCGCCCAGGCGCGCGGACTCGCCCGCCGCGTCGCCGTCATCGACTGCGACCTCCACCAGGGCAACGGCACCGCCGCCATCTTCGCCGACGACCCCGACGTCTTCACCTTCTCCATCCACCAGGAGCAGCTCTACCCCGTCCCCAAGCAGCGCAGCGACCTCGACGTCGGGCTCGACCCCTTCACCGACGACGCTGCCTACCTCGCCCACCTCGAGCGCCACGTGCCAGCCATCCTCGACCGCCACCGCCCCGACCTCGTCCTCTACGTCGCCGGCGCCGACCCCTACTTCGACGATCAGCTCGGCGACCTGGCCCTCACCAAGCCCGGCCTCGAGCGGCGCGACCGCCTGGTCGTCGGCGCCGCCCGCGAGCGCGGCATCCCCCTCGCGGCCGTCGTCGCCGGCGGCTACGCCCGCCACACCGCCGACGTCGTGGACATTCACCTCGCCACCTGCCGCGTCCTGCGCGAGCTATGGGACGCGCCTGCGGAAAGGCTCACATGACACCGCTCCTGTGCCTGTGCCTGCTCGCCGCCGCTGTGAAGGGAGCTGCCGTGCCCGCGCCCGAGCCACCGCGCGTGTTCCTCGTCAACCGCAAGGCTCTCGCCGAGACCCGGCGCCGCGTTGCCGCGGGCGACAAGGGCCTCGAGCCGGCCGTCGAGCGCCTGCGCCGCGACGCAGACCGACAGCTCGAGCTCGGACCGTGGTCGGTCATGGACAAGAAGGTCGTGCCGCCCAGCGGCGACAAGCACGACTATATGAGCGTCGGCCCCTACTGGTGGCCCGACCCGAGGAAGCCCGATGGCCTGCCCTACGTCCGCCGCGACGGCGAGGTCAACCCCGAGCGCCACGACTACGACAACGTCGGCCTCGGCAAGATGGCTGGAGCCGTGGAGACCCTCGCCCTGGCCTTCTACCTCACCGACCACGAGCCCTATGCCGCCCGGGCGGCGACGCTGCTCCGGGTCTGGTTCCTCGACGAGGCCACGCGGATGAACCCCCACCTGACCTACGGCCAGGCCATCCCCGGCCGCTGCACCGGCCGGGGCATCGGCATCATCGACACCACCCGTCTCGTCCGCCTCGCCGATGCCGCCGGCATGCTCGCGGGCGCCGAGGCCTGGGCGGACGCCGACCAGCGGGGGCTCCACGACTGGTTCCGCCGCTACCTGGGCTGGCTGCGCACCAGCCGCCACGGCAAGGCGGAGGCCAGGACGACGAACAACCACGCCACGTGGTACGACGTCCAGGCGGCCGCCTTCGCGCTCTTCGTCGGGGAGGAGGACATCGCGCGCCGCGTGCTCGAAGAGGCGAAGGCCCGACGCATCGCCGCGCAGATCCAGCCCGACGGCCGCCAGCCCCGCGAGCTCGCCCGCACCAAGTCCTGGGACTACAGCACCATGAACCTGAAGGGCATGTTCGACCTCGCCACGCTGGGGGACCGCGTGGGCGTCGATCTCTGGCGCTTCGAAACCGCCGACGGCCGCTCGATCCGCAAGGCCCTCGACTTCCTCGTTCCCGTCGCCGCGGGCACACAGACGTGGCGGCACAAGCAGATCAAGGCGCTCGAGCCCGAGCGGTTGGCTTCCCTCCTGCGCCGCGCCGCCATCGCCTACGACGAGCCGCGCTACGAGGCCCTCCTGCGCGGCGTGCTCGGCGGCCGCCTGGCCGCCGACAGGCTCCGTCTCCTCCACCCGACACCGTGACAGAGCCGCGCGCGTCAGGGGCGCTGCCGGATGGCGGCGGGGCGCGGGCGCTTTCGGCTCGGGCGGCGGCGACGCAGCAGTGCGAGCACGGTGGGCTTCGGCGGGGGCCGGAGGGAGCGACGCGAGGGCGGGGCTGCCGTCGCGGGGGGCTGCGGCTCGGGCTCGGGCTCGAGGCGGAGCTTGGGCACGTCGATGGCCTCGAGGCCGAACTCGTCGTCCTGATCGGTCAGGAGCGGCAGGTCGGCGGCGGGCGTTCTCTTCCACCTGCGCTTGGGGTGGACGGGCTGTTGCTGCTGCGGTGCCGAGGTCGCCTCGGCGTCGGCGGCAGGCGCTGCGTCGGCTTCTGCGGCGGGAGCCGGCTCGGGCTCGGGCGGCGGCGCCTTCTCGATCAGCTCGGCGGCGGTGACGGGGCTGGGGTCGAGGACGCGGATGCGGATCTCGCCCTCGCGGTCGCCCTGCTCGGCTCGC
>CBFDBL010000208.1:0-9099 GCA_965603035.1 uncultured bacterium | reverse complement strand
GCGGCCGAGCCGCCGCGCTCGCCCGTGGCTCCCGTCGCCTTCTGCGAAGGGCATGCGGGCTGTCGGGTGCAAGGGATGCGGCGGGGCACGCGGCCGCTGGCAGAACGTGGCCCAGGGGAATACCGCCCCCGTCAAGAGCCTCGGGGCCGGCTACCGCAGACCCCTGGCGTCATCGCCCCCGGCGCCTGCGGGCCACGGGAGGCGGGCCTCGGGACAGGTGGGGGCGCTTTGCATTGGCTATGCAGAGGTCATCAGTTGGCTGGCTTGGCGGGCTGGAGGTCGAGGGGCGGGAGGAAGCCCTTGCCGCCGCACTTCGGGCAGGGGAGCCTCTTCTTGCCCTTGCACTGGTCGCAGACGGTGTACTTGGTGACGACGCCGTCGGCGCCGCACTTCTTGCACGTGAGCCTGCCTTTCTTGCAGCTCGGACAATCGATGCGGCCTGTGCCGTAGCAGCTCATGCAGCGGAAGCCGCCGGTGATGCGGCCCGTGCCTCCGCAGTTCGCGCAGTGCAGCCACCCCTGGCCGCGGCACTTGCGGCAGAGGAACCAGCCGCGGCCGTTGCAGGACTCGCACTGGACGCGCTCGGCGTGGGTGTAGCCCTTCCCGCCGCAGGTCGGGCAGTCGATGATCTTCTCGCCATGGCACGTCATGCAGGGCCGGGGGGCGATGCGGCTCATGAGGTCGAGGTCGGGGGCGACGTCCACGCCCTGCTTCTCGGCGCGGGCGAAGTGCTCGCGGGCGCCCCTGTAGTCGCGGTCGGCGAGGAGGAAGAGGGCGAGCTTGCGCTCGGTCGGGCCTGTGACGGTGCCGAAGGCGCTGCTGGCCAGGGCCACGGCATCGCGGCTGCTGAAGTCGGTGAAGGGGCGCGCCGCGACCGCGCTGCCGGCCTGGACGTAGACCTTGTCGTCCTCGATGCGAACGAACTCGGCGGCGATGCCGCCCAGGTGGACGGTGTCGCCTGGCTGGAGCTTGCGGAGGGCGGCTCCCATCTGCGCCCAGACCTCGCCTGCGGCGCGGACGAGGCCCTGGAAGGGCCGGAGCTTGTCGCGGATCGGCGCGAGCTTGGGGTCCACTATTGCGGTGTCCACGACCTTGCGCGCGGTCTCGTAGTCGCGCTCGGCCAGGCGGTCCACCAGCTCGCGCACCAGCCTGGGGTAGGCGTCGCGGGCCGCCTTCTGCGCCTCGGCGCTGCGTTGGGCCACGAGCCGGTCGATCTGCTTGAGCCGCGCGTTCGCCTTCTGCGTGATCGCGGGCACGCTCCAGGCCTTGGCGGCGAGGTAGATGTCCCTGGCGTGGTCGAATCGGTCCTGCTGGACCAGTGCCTGGGCCTTGGCGTCGCGCGCGGTGAACTCGCCGAGTGCGCGGTCGCGGATCTCGCGGCGCGCGCGGGCGATGTCCGCCCCCGTGGTCTCGGCGGTGGCGTCGGTGGGGAAGCCGTCGAAGGCGCGCAGGGCCTCGGCGACCCTGCCGGCCTCGAGGTGCTCGTCGGCCTGGGCGCGGCGCCTGGCGACCTCGGCCTTGGCGGCGTCGGCCAGTGCGCGCTCGGCGCGCTGGAGCTCGTTCCTGAGCGCGAGGAGCACGCCGTAGCCCTCGCGCGGCAGGCGCCGCTGCTTGTCGCCGGTGAACTTGCCGACGGCCCGCCGCAGCCTGGCCACGCGCGAGGCATAGGCCGTGGGCCGGTTGGCCGCGAACGCGACGGCGTCGTCGAGCGCCTTACGGATCTCCCGGAGCAGCGCCGGGTCGTCGGCGACCGGTGTGGGCGTCGAGCTCGCGGGCGGGGGCACGGCGCTGCTCGTGCTCGGCGCGAGCACGCTGACGGGCGCCGGCCCCGTGCCGCGGGCGGCCTCGCGCCGGTCCCAGCGCTCCATGACCTTGGGGAAGAGCCAGAAGAAGAGGGCCACGTGCATCGCAATGGCGATGGCGCCGACGACGAAGCTGCCGGCCTTGGACTTGCGGCGGCGCGGCTCGGCCCGCGGCGCCCCGGCGCCCTTGGCCTGTGGCCTGGCGGCGCGGGGCCGCGCGGATGCCTTGGCGGCGGCGCGGGGCGCGCTGGCCGCCGACTTGAGAGCGGCGTGCAGATCGGCCGGGCTGTCGAAGCGCGCCGCCCGGTCCTTGGCGACCATCCGCTCGATGACACGGGCCGTGGCGATGCGCGTCTCGGGCACGACGCTGCGGACCGAGGGCACGGGCTCGGCGACGGCCGCGGCCGCGACGGCCATCGGCGTGGGGCCGTGGAACGGCACGTCGCCCGTGAGCATCTCGAAGAGGGTGATGCCGAGCGAGTAGATGTCGACGCGGCAGTCCACGTCGGGCGCGGCGCGGAGCTCCTCGGGCGCCAGGTAGACCGGGCTGCCGAGGAAGCGCTTGGCATCCCTGCCAGGCGGGGCGTCGCGGCCGATGGCCTTGGCGAGGCCGAAGTCGGCGACTCGCACGCGGCCGTCGCGGGTCACGAGGATGTTCGCGGGCTTGATGCCGCGGTGGACGACGCCCTTGGCGCTCGCATGGTCGAGCGCGGCGGCGACCTCGATGGCGATGGCCAGGGCCTGCGCCTCGGAGAGGCGCCCGGCGCGGGCCAGCATGTGGGCCACCGACTCCCCGTCGACGTACTCCATGGCGAAGTAGCAGAAGCCCTCGCTCTCGCCGACGTCGATGGGAGCGACGATGTTGGGGTGAGTGAGCCTGGCCGCGGCGCGCGCCTCGCGGCGGAACCGCGCCGCGTAGCCCTTGTCGCGGGCCAGCCGCGGCGACAGCACCTTGACGGCGACGAACCGCTCGAGGCCCTTCTGCCGCGCCTTGAACACCGTGCCCGTGCCGCCCTGGCCGAGCTTCTCGAGCAGCTCGAACTCGCCGAGCTCCTTCGGCACCGTCGCCGAGGTCCTGCTCGAGGCGATGGCCTCGTGGATCAGCCCGATCTGGCGCTTCTCCAGCAGGCCACGCCGCTCGAGCACGTCGGGCGCGGAGGCCGCCCCGCCGAGTCTCTCGATCTCGGCCAGCGCCGCCAGCGCCTCGTCCCCCTGCTCCGGCGCCAAGTGGCCGCCTGCGACGGCGAAGCGCACGAACTCCTCATCCTGCGGTGTGGGCATGGTATCTTACAGCCAGCCTGGTCCGCGCGTGCCTGGAGTGTGTATCCGGCTTCCCTTTCCCATCATAGCGGCCTCGGAACCGCTTTGCAACGCGACGGGGCGTAAAAGATTGTAACGCCACTGCGGGACGCCTGCGGAAGTGGACTTGAGCAGGGGACGGCGACCGGCTAGAATGGCGGCGCAACGGGGAGCAGCCACCCCACCGGCCGCGGGCCGGTCCGAGCCACAGGCCAGCCGAGGAGCGTTTGCACATGAGTGGACTGTTCGGCGTGGCAGCGAAGGACGACTGCCGCGATATCCTCTTCTACGGCACCGACTACCAGTCGCACCTGGGGACTCAGTATGGCGGCCTGGCGGTCGCCGACAGGACGATCCAGCGTCGGATCCACAACATCAGCCGGCGTCAGTTCAAGTCGTGCTTCTTCGACGACCTGCGGGAGCTGACGGGCCGCATGGGGCTGGGCGTCATCAGCGCCGACGATCCCCAGCCGATGACGCTGAACTCTCGGTTCGGCGACTTCGCGGTCGCCATGGATGGCAACGTCTCGAACAAGGAGGCGCTGGCCCGCGAGCTGCACTCGAGGGGCATGTCCTTCGGCGATTCGACGGCGGCCCACATCAATTCCACCGAGCTGGTCGCCAAGCTCATCAGCCTGGGCGAGGACGTCGTGGGCGGCATCGAGCACATGCTCGCCAAGATCGAGGGCACCGTCTCCGTCCTCGTGCTGACCCGCGACGGGCTCTACGCCGCGCGGGACAAGGCGGGCCCCAGCCCGCTCATCATCGCCGAGAGGGACGACTGCTTCGCCGTGGCCACCGAGACCAGCGCCTTCCCCAACCTCGGGCTCGAGGCGAGAAAGGTCGTCCTCCCGGGCGAGATCGTCCACATCACCAGCGACGGCCTCACCTCGCGCGTCGGCGGCAACAAGACCTGCCAGATCTGCGCCTTCCTCTGGATCTACACCGGCTTCCCTGCCTCCAGCTACGAGGGCATCAACGTCGAGACCGCCCGCGAGCGCTGCGGCCGCAACCTCGCCGACGGCGACGACGTCGAGGCCGACCTCGTCTCGGGCGTGCCCGACTCCGGCATCGCCCACGCCCTCGGCTACGCCCAGGGCAGCGGCATCCCCTACCGCCGCCCCCTCGTCAAGTACACCCCCGGCTACGGCCGCAGCTACACCCCGCCCTCGCAGGAGATCCGAGACCTCGTCGCCAAGATGAAGCTCATCCCCATCACCGAGGTCATCCGAGGCCACCGCATCGTCCTGTGCGACGACTCCATCGTCCGAGGCACACAGTTCAAGAACTTCACCGTCCAGAAGCTCTGGGACTCCGGCGCCCGCGCCGTGCACCTGCGCATCGCCTGCCCCCCGCTCGAGTTCCCCTGCCCCTACAACGTCTCGACGCGCGAGATCGACGAGCTGGCCGCCCGGCGCGCCATCAAGGCCATCGAGGGCAAGGCCATCGACGACGTCGCCGCCTACCTCGACCCCACGACCGAGAAGTACCGCACCATGGTCGCCTGGATCGCCAACGACCTCGCCGTGACCTCCCTGAAGTACCAGACCGCCGACGAGATGGTCGAGGCCATCGGCCTCCCCCGCGACCGCCTGTGCCTCTACTGCTGGAACGGCTGCGGTACCTGAGCGCCGCCGCCCCCGGCGGAGCGCCGCTCTAGCCGAGCGTCCACGGCTCGCGGTAGGGCGGCATGGCGAGCCGCGCCGCCTCGTCGTCGCCGACGATCGCCTCGGTCGCAGGGTCGAAGGCGACCGAACGGCGGAGGCGGTACGACAGGTTGGCCAGGCAGAGGGCGACGTTGACCTTGTGGTGGTAGGCGACGTTGCAGCTCGGCTGCACGCGGGTCTTGATGCCGTCGAGCCACTGGCGGTGGTGGTTGGCGAGCGGCGGGATCGAGGGCTTGGGCTCCTCCGAGGGCTTGGCGGGGTTCTCGGGCACGATCTTGTGCATGCTGTAGTTCGAGTAGAGGGTGGCGTGCTCGGCGTGGAAGTAGATGCCCAGGCGACGGGCCATCCCCCCCTTGCCGTGGAAGTCCCAGCCGTAGCTGTTCGTCAGGTTGCTCATCCACGTCATCACGAGGCCAGGATACTGGAAGAGCACCTCCTGAGCGTCGGGCACGTCGCCGCAATCCTCGAGCACGAAGCGCCCGCCCTGGCAGCTCACCGAGGTCGGGTGCCCGAGCTCGAGCGCCCAGACAGGCAGGTCGATGATGTGGGGCGCCATGCCGGGGAGCCAGCCGCCGCTGAAGCCCATGAACGAGCAGTGGTTGTAGGCGCCGCCGAGGATGGCGGGGTTGCAGGGCCGCATGGGGGCGGGGCCGACCCACATCTCCCAGTCGAGCCCCTTGGGCGGCGGGCAGTTGGCCGGCTTGCCGATGCCGCGCCGGGTCTGGTTCATCACGTTGAACGTGCGGACGAGGTTGACCTTGCCGAGGACGCCCGAGCGGACGATCTCGACGACCCGTCGGTAGTTCGCCGTCGCGTGGATCTGGGTGCCAACCTGGGTAATGCGACTGTACCGGCGGACCGCCTGGACGACGGCCTTGCTCTCGGGGACATAGAGGGTCATGGGCTTCTCGACGTAGAAGTCCTTCCCCGCCTTCGCGGCCTGGACGCACATGATGGCGTGCCAGTGGGGCGGCGGCGCGATGACCACGGCGTCCACGTCCGCGAGCTCGAGCAGCTTGCGGAAGTCGCCGAAGCCCTTCGGCTTGCCGCCGCAGAGCTTGATCGATGCGGCGACCTTCGACTCGCGCACATCGCAGACGGCGACCACGTCCACGTCCGCCTGGCGGTGCAGCGAACGCAGGTGACCGCCTCCCATGGGCCCGACGCCGATGAAGCCCATCTGGATGCGGTCGCTCGCCGCAGCCCTTCGCTCGGCGCCGAGGGCCGTCGCCGCCAGCCCGAGGCCCACGGCCCCGCAGCCGGCACGGCCCAGGAACGCCCGCCGTGTTGCCCGCTCGCTCATTCGGATGGGCTCCTTTCGCAGACCTCGGGTCCGTGGTGCCCCGAGCCGCTATCATACCCCGGCGCCCCCCGTTGTCAAAGGCTCTCCGCCCCGCCCCACGACAGCCACTGCCATCTCGGCCTCGAGCGGGTGCCTTGACCCGTTGACGCCGTCCGCCGCGCGCGGTACGATGGGGTCGGAAGGAGAGGACACCCCATGGCGAAGCGTCGGTCCATCGGCCAGTACCTGCTCGACCAGCTCCATCGCCGGGGCGTCGGGCACATCTTCGGGGTGCCCGGCGACTACGTGCTGGGCTTCTACGACCTGATCGAGAAGAGCCCCATCAAGCGTGTGGGGACGACTCGTGAGGACGCCGCGGGCTTCGCGGCCGACGCCTACGCGCGGGTGCGGGGCCTGGGCGCCGCGTGCGTGACCTACTGCGTGGGCGGCTTCAACCTGACCAATCCCGTGGCGGGCGCCTACGCCGAGAAGTCGCCCGTCGTGGTGATCAGCGGCGCGCCCGGCCTCAAGGAGCGTCAACGCGACCCGCTGCTCCACCACCGCGTGCGCGACTTCTCCACCCAGCGCGAGGTCTTCGCCCACATCACCGTCGCCAGCACGTCGCTCGACGACCCCCTCACGGCGTACCGCGAGATCGATCGCGTGCTCCACGCCGTCGAGCGCTACAAGCGCCCCGGCTACATCGAGCTGCCGCGCGACGTCGTGGACCTGGTGCGCCCCCACCGCCGCCGCGTGCCGACCGTCGAGGAGCTGACCGACGACGCCGCGCTCGCCGAGTGCATCGCCGAGACCGCGGCCATGCTCGACGCCAGCCGGAAGCCCGTGATCCTCGCGGGCGTCGAGGTCCACCGCTTCGGCCTCCAGCAGGCGCTCGTCGAGCTCGTCGAGCGCACGCGGATCCCCGTCGCGGCCACGCTGCTCGGCAAGTCGGTCCTCAGCGAGGAGCACCCGCTCTACCTGGGGGTCTACGAGGGCGCCATGGGGCCTCGCGACGTGCGCGACTACGTCGAGGCCGCCGACTGCGTCCTCATGCTCGGCTGCTTCATGACCGACATCAACCTGGGCATCTACACGGCGAGCCTCGACCAGAGCCGCGTCGTATCGGCCACCTCGGAGCGGATCGCGGTCCGCCGCCACGCCTTCGACGACGTGCCGCTGCGCAGCTTCTTCAAGGCGCTGCTGGCGGCACGGCTGCGCCGGCGACGCCGGCCGGCCCTGCCCGCGCGCCGCTCGCCCTGGGGCGCCGCGCCGCCCGACGACGCGCCCATTTCCGTCCGCGCGCTGTTCCAGATGCTCAACGACCGCATCACCGAGGACATGGTCGTGATCGCCGACATCGGCGACAGCCTGTTCGGCGCCGTCGATCTCACGATCCACAAGCGCACCGAGTTCCTCAGCCCCGCCTACTACACCTCCATGGGCTTCGCCGTGCCGGCCGCCGTCGGCGCCCAGCTCGCCGACCCGTCGCTGCGGCCGCTGGTGCTCGTCGGCGACGGCGCGTTCCAGATGACCGGGCTCGAGGTCTCCACCGCGGCGCGCCTCGGGCTCAACCCCATCGTCATCGTGCTCGACAACCACGGCTACGGCACCGAGCGCCAGATCCACGACGGCCCGTTCAACGACATCGCCGCCTGGGACTTCAGCCGCGTGCCCGAGCTCGTCGGCGCGGGCTGGGGCTTCAAGGTCCACACCGTCGCCGACCTGCGCCAGGCCCTCGACGCCTCGCTCGCCAACACCGACAGCTTCTCGATCATCCAGGTGGACCTCGACCCCCACGACACCTCGCCCGCCCTCGAGCGCCTCGGCGCCCGCCTCGGCAAGCGCGTCAAGGGCAGAGCCAGCAGGTGAGAGCCCCGGGAAGACGCGCGTGACCGACATCGAGGAACTGCCGGCTCACGGGCAGGATACCGGTGTGATGGTGAGGGGACGCAGTGGTAGTCGGCAGGCTCTGATTACCGGATTTGCGCAAATCCGGTAATTGCCCCTTGACAGTGCCACCGGAACCCCATATCGTGGTTTCCGCATACTCCTACCCCTCGGAGAGGCCCGACTGCCATGGACACGAACCAGGCCGCTTGGTTTCTCAGGGCTCTCGGCGACGGAACACGACTCCGCATCCTCGCGCTCCTCAAGCAAGGGCCTCTCAAGGTCGGCGACATCGCCCGCACCCTGCGTCGCCCCATCAGCACCGTCAGCAGACACCTGCGACACCTCCACGCCCGCGGGCTCCTTGAGTGGGAGAACGTCCCCGATGGAGTCCTCTACCGTCTCACACCACCCGACCACTGCCTCCACGAGCAAGTGCTGCCTGTCGTCCAGGCATGCCTCGCCGAGATGCGGGAAGTGCAGACCGACCACGCACGAGCGGCGGGCAAGAGGGCAGCGCGTGGCCGGCGCTGAATCGACCGGTGCTGCGGTTCGCGCCAACTCCCCGGACTTGCGAACGCGGTTGAGTCGGTGTGTGCACCGTTCCGGCCCGACGATGGCGGAGACGTGCGAAGGTGGTGACCCTCCTGCTTGGCCCGTCGTACCTATGGCACAGACACAGCGGGAATCTCGCTTCGCGCTGCGCTGGGTGTCTCGCCACGTATTCCCGCATTTGCGCAAATGCGGTAAGCAGTGCCGGACTTATCCCGATTCCGCCTGCCTTCGTGCGCCCCCGTGCTTCCGTGGGTTGAGTCGGTGTGTGCACCGTTCCGGCCCGACGATGGCGGAGACGTGCGAAGGTGGTGACCCTCCTGCTTGGCCCGTCGTACCTATGGCACAGACACAGCGGGAATCTCGCTTCGCGCTGCGCTGGGTGTCTCGCCACGTATTCCCGCATTTGCGCAAATGCGGTAAGCAGTGCCGGACTTATCCCGATTCCGCCTGCCTTCGTGCGCCCCCGTGCTTCCGTGGCACGACGCCGAGAGGGTATCGTGGACTCTCGCGCACTGGTGCAAGGGTAGTAACCCATCGCAGTTGATGATGTCACCCTAGCCTATAGTTTCGCACTTCAGGCTGCCATGGATGCGAGCTCCACGACAGC
>CBFDBL010000207.1:0-9138 GCA_965603035.1 uncultured bacterium | reverse complement strand
CGGCCTCGCCACCTGCGGCTACGACGACGACGGCTGCCCGACCACCGAGTGGCACCTCATCAAGGACGGGCTCCTGGTGGACTACCAGACGATCCGCGACCAGGTGCTCTGGCCCGAGTACCGCGAGGCGCGGGCCGCGGCCGGCCTGCCCGAGGTCGCTCACAGCTACGCCTGCTCCTACGCCGATAGCTGGGCGTCGTTCCCCTTCCAGCGCCAGGCCAACATCCACCTCGAGCCCGGGGCGACGCCGCTGAGCCTCGACGAGCTGATCGCCAGCACCGAGCGCGGCATCTACATCACGGGCAACGCGAGCTTCTCGATCGACCAGCAGCGGCGGAACTTCCAGTTCTCCGGCCAGGCCTTCTACAAGATCGAGGGCGGGAGGCTCGCCGGGATGCTCAACGACGTGGCCTACCAGGCGCAGACCCCCGAGTTCTGGAACGCGTGCGACGCGATCTGCGACGAGCGCTTCTGGGAGCTTGGCGGCACGCTCAACTGCGGGAAGGGGCAGCCGGGGCAGTCGGCGAAGATGAGCCACGGGGCCGCGCCGGCCCGCTTCCGCCAGATCACCATCCTCAACACCAGGAGGCAGGTATGATCCCCAGCGAGACGGAGGCCCGCGAGATCCTCGACGCCGCGCTGTCGCTGGCGACGGCCGACGACGTGCGGGTCAACCTCGGCGGCGGGCGGCACTGCAACACCCGCTTCGCGCTCAACTCGGTGACGACGTGCGGGGACGTGGACGGGCTGACGGTGGCCGTGACGGCCTACTTCGGCCGCCGGCACGCCACGGCCACGACGAGCCAGGTGGACCGGGGGTCGCTGCGGCGCGTGGTCGAGACGGCCGAGTCGCTGGCGCGGGTGGCGCCCGAGGACCCCGAGTACGTGCCCGAGCTCGGGCCGCAGGACTACCTGGCCATCGACCCCTGGTGCGAGAGCACGGCGGCGGCGACGCCGGAGCGGCGCGCGCAGGCCGTCGCGGGCTCCATCGAGGCCGCCGAGGAGCAGGGCCTCACCGCCTTCGGCTACTTCGACCACAGCCACGGCGTCTCGGCCGTCGCCAACAGCAGGGGGCTCTTCGGCTGGCACCGGGCGACGCACGCCTCGTTCACCGTCACCATGCGGACGCGCGACGGCGGCGCCAGCGGCTGGGCCGCCAGCAACTCGCCCGACATCGACGAGGTCGATGATGCCGACGTCACGCTCCGCGCCGCCCGGAAGGCCCTGGCCGCACGGGACCCTCAGCCGCTCGAGCCCGGCGTCTACCCCGTGATCCTCGAGCCCCAGGCCGCCGCCGACCTCCTGGGCTACGCCGTCTGGACCATGGACGCGCGCCGCGCCGACGAGGGCCGCAGCTTCTTCACGAGGCCGGGCGGCGGCAACAGGATCGGCGAGAAGGTCGTCGGCGAGAACATCACGATCCGCAGCGACCCGACCGAGCCCGCGGTGCCCGGAGCCCCGTTCCAGGGCGACGGCCTGCCGACCCAGAGGCACACCTGGATCGACCAGGGCGTGCTCCGCCAGCTCCGCTACGACCGCTACTGGGCGCACAAGCAAGGCAAGGAGCCGACCGGCTCGCCAGCCAACCTCATCGTCGACGGAGGGGCGGGCACCGTGGACGACCTGGTCCGGGCGGCCGACCGGGCCATCCTCGTGACCCGCTTCTGGTACATCCGCTTCCTCGACCCGCAGACGATCCTGCTCACGGGCCTGACGCGCGACGGGCTCTTCTGGGTGGAGGACGGCGAGGTGCGGCACGGGCTGCGGAACTTCCGCTTCAACGAGAGCCCGATCGCCCTGCTCGGCAAGGTGACGGGCATGTCGGCGCCCGTGCGGGTGGGCAGCGCGCTCGTGCCGGCCATCGCGGCCAGCGAGTTCACCTTCTCGAGCGCGTCGGAATCGGTGTGAGGGCCGGGCGGCGCGGCGACCGGCTCACGGCCCAGGCGCCGGCTGCCGGATGAACGGGTCCTCGCCGAGGGGCACCAGGCGCTTCCTGGCGCTGCCATCGGGGTCCACGAGGTCGCCCGGCATCCAGGCTTCGCGGACGTGCAGCGTCTCGATCCCTTCGGTCGGCTTCTCGTCCTCGGGGGTCGCCGGCGCGGGCGTCTCGGTGGCCGGGGTGGCAGGCGTGGCTGGCTTCGCCTCGGCTGGCTGGGCCGGCTCGGGTGCAGCAGCCACGGGTGTGGCGGGCTCGGCTGGCTGGTGGCGCTGGTTGTAGAGCGACAAGCCGAGTGTCGCTACGCAGATGCACAGCACGGCTACGGCCAGGCCGAAAATGGCCAGGAACCGCCCAAGGCGCCATCGCGGCACTGGCGCGGGGAAGCCGCACCAGGAACACTCGTCATCCGTTCTCTCGAAGCCTCCGCCGCAGCGTCGGCACTCCTGCGTCGCCATAGGTCGTTTACCCCGCGCTACTTAAGCTGCGGCCGTCTCGAGAAGTGGCTGGCGCACGCCCATGTCACGCCGCCTCCCACTAGTACAGGGTACCACCGACTTCCCACGTTGTCCAGGGTACTCAGCGAAAAACAAGCGCGCCGCGGCAGGCGGGGTCGTGCGTCAGACGTCGATCTCGACGGGCGTTCTCCTCTCGGCGCTCTCGATGGCGCCGAAGACCATGGCCAGGCTCTTGATGTTGTCGGTGCACACGGTCTCGGGCGTGCCGCCGGTCCGGACGCAGTGGACGAACTCCTCGATGATGCCCCTGTGGCCGCCGACGCGGGCACCCGCGGCTTCGGGGATCTCGGGCTCGTCGAAGTTGGCGATGAGCGTCTCCTGGTCGGCGAAGACCTGGGCCGTCATCGCGTCGGCGCCGTCCCAGAGCACCGAGCCCTTCTCGCCGATGGCGCGCCAGTCGCTCTCCCAGGTGGTGTTGCAGCCCTCGGAGCACCAGCTCCCGCGATAGGTGTAGACGATGCCGTCGGTCATCTCGAAGATGGCGACGGCCGCGGCGTCGTGATCGTACCACGAGCCGCGGGGGTTCCACTCGTGGCAGTAGACCCGGACGGGGTCGGCACCCGTGATGAGCCGTGCGGCGTCGAAGGTGTGGATGGCCATGTCGAGCAGCAGCACGTGCTGCATCCTGGCGCGGAAGCCGCCGAAGTGGGCGCCGATGTAGAAGCCGCAGTCGAGCGTCGTCAGCGGCCCGACGGCGCCCGAGGCCAGGAACTTGCTGAGCCGGCGGATCCGCGGGTCGTAGCGGCGATTCTCGATCACCGCGTAGATCTTCCCCGCCTCCTGGGCGGCGGCCACCATCTTGCGGGCATTCTCCATCGAGTCGGCCAGCGGCTTCTCGCCCATGACGTGGCAGCCGTGGGCCAGCGCCTCGAGGGTCACGGCGCAGTGGGCCTCGGGCACCGAGCAGTCGAAGACGACGTCGGGCGCCGTCGCGTCGAGCGCCTTGGCCAGGTCGGTGCCGACGAACTCCTGGCTCAGGCCGAACTTCTCGGCGCGCTCCCACGCGGCCTCCTCGCGGATGTCCACCAGCCCGACCATCTCGACGTCGGGCAGCTCGTTGGCGATCCGCAGCCACGCGTTGCTCATCCCGCCGCAGCCGGCCAGCACCACTCTCAGCTTCTCTGCCATGTGCTTCGCTCCATCTCCATGTCGGTCAGTGGGTCCCAGCCTCCTCCCTTTCGTGGCACTGGGAGGGCGAGGCTCCTGCCGAGCCGGCGCCCGCCTTTGGCGGGCGCTTGTCTCGGAGTCAGGCACACGCCTGTTCGCGGCTCAGCGGGAGCTTCGCCCTCCCTCCGCTGTCTCGCGCTTGCGATCATACCTCCAGCCTGGCGCCGCGCTCGACGACGAGGCGGCGGACGTCGGCGTAGTCGAGCTTGCGCACGTCGCACGTGCGCGCGGCGGCCATGGCGGCGGCGATCCCTGCGGCCTGGCCCATCATCGAGCAGGTGGTGCTCACGCGGGCGCTCGACAGGGCGAGTTGGTCGGCCGAGAAGCAGCGGCCGGCCATCAGCAGGTTCCGCCCGTCCTTCGCCACGAGGCTGCGGAAGGGGATCTGGTAGGGCGGGACCTGCATCTCCTCCCTCGAGAGGATGTAGGTGCGCTTGTCGTCGTCGGGCTTGTGGCCGTCGAGGTAGAAGCTGCCGCGGGCCACCGCGTCGTCGAACTCGCGGCCGGCACGCAGGTCCGCGACCCTCAGCACGCTGTCGCCGACGATGCGCCGCCCCTCGCGGATGCCGATCCGAGGGGAGCAGTGATCGAGCAGCCACGGCTTGCCCTCGACGCGCTGGAAGTAGTCGAGCACCTCCATCATCCGCCGTCGCGCGCGAACCTCTGCCGCCGTCATGCTCTCGGTGTCCGTCGCATCGAACATGGGGATCTTGATCTTCAGCGCCGTGCTGCCCGGGCCGTTCGGCCACGGGCTCGTCATCGGCAGGTCCTTCTTCGTCTTGCACGGCTCGAGCCAGCCGTCGGGCAGTTGCGCCCGCGCGCGCTTCCTGTCCACGTGGCGGACGAAGGTCATCACCGACATCGGGAGCTGGAGCCCGTCCCCGGGCCGCCCCTTCATCGTCGCGAAGCCCGCGCGGTGGGCCACCTCGCCCTCGCCAGTGCAGTCGATGAACACCCGGGCCCCGAGCGCCTCCGGCCCCGACGGCCCGCAGACGATGCACTCGCTGATCCGTCCGCCCTGCACGAGCACGTCCACGAACCGCGTGTGGAGCAGCAGCTTGACCTTGCGCCGCAGGAGCATCTCCTGGAGCACGATGGCCAGGATCTCGTGGTCGAACACCGTCTTCGGCAGCTTGATGGCGCCCCAGGCCGTCAGGTCCTTGAGGATCTGGTCGAAGACCTCGCCCTGCCCCTGGACGTCGCCGCAGAAGTTGGCGACGCCGCCCGTGGTCATGTTGCCGCCCGTGACGGCGAAGCGCTCGACGAGCACGACGCTCGCACCCGACCGCGCGGCCGCGCACGCCGCCGACACCCCGGCGATCCCTCCGCCGATGACCGCCACGTCGGTCGCGTAGCGCACGGGCACGGTGCGCGACCAGGTGACCTCGGGCAGCACGGGATCCCCCATGGCGGCCTCCTGCCTGTGTGGTGGCTGTGCCTGAGCGGCGGCAGCGAGGGCAGCAGCAGTGCCTGCGGCGGCGGAGATGAACTGGCGGCGTCTCACGATAGGCCTCCACGGCTGGCATGGCGCGGCCTCGTGCGCTATCCTGTCCAGCCACGTGGCCGCCGCCGACCGCTATAGTGAATCACAGGCCCCCGGCGATTTCAAATCGTCTTGCGGAGCCGTAGAGTCTTCCAGCGCCACCCGCGTGCATCTTGCGCGCGTGTGAGGCCGAGGAAAACTCGGGCTGGGCACACCTTATGGGATCGAGCGGCCTTGCGTCCGATCCCGTAAGCCTTGGCTCTTTGCTCGCAAGTGGTGTCCCCGCGGCCCTTTTGGAGAGGCAAGCAAAACCAACGGAGTTGGCTTTGTTTTCTAGTGTGCCCAGCCCGAGTTTTCCTCTTGGGTTGCGGCCGCAGGCCGCGTTAGGGTGGAGACGGCGCATGGCAGGGCAGTCGCGACAAGCCGGCTTCGTCGCCAGGCTGCGCGCGGCCTTCGATCTTTTCCCCTTCGGCATGGCCCCCCTCCTGATCTTCGTGCTCGCCATCCTCTCGACCCTCTGGCTGGCGGCGCACCGCATCGAGCCGACGACCGCGACGCTGCGCATGTGGACCTTTGCCGAGATCCACGCCCGCGCCTACAAGAAGGCGCTGCCTGGCTTCGAGGCGAAGCACGCCGACACGACGGTCGATCTCCAACTCGTGCACGGGACGGCCGTGACCAGCCGCCTGCGCGCCGCCTTCTGGGCCGATCTCGACGTGCCCGACCTCGTCGAGGTCGAGATCAGCTCCGCCGGCACCTTCTTCCGCGGCAACCTCGACGACCTCGGCTTCACCGACTGGACGCCCTGGCTCAAGGAGACGGGCTACTACGATCGCATCGTCAAGACCCGCTTCGCCCCCTACATGGCCAAGGGCAGAATCTTCGGCCTCCCCCACGACGTCCACCCCGTCATGCTCGCCTACAACCGCGAGGCCTTCGAGGAGCTGGGCATCGACCCCGACAGGCTCGAAACCTGGGACGACTTCATCCGCGAGGGCCGGCGCGTCACGGTGCTCGAAGGCACGGACAGGCGGTACATGATCGAGCTGTCGGACAGCAGCGCCACGGCGCTCGAGGTCTTCCTCTTCCAGCGCGGCGGCGGCTACTTCGATGCCGACGGCCAGCTCACCATGGACGACGAGATCGCCTTCCAGACCGTGCGGTGGTACATCCCGCTCGTCGCCGGCAAGCATCGGATCGGCAACGACCTCGGCGGCCGCGACATCTTCACCAAGGCGATCGAGAAGCGGCTCATGCTCTCGTTCCTCTGCCCCGACTGGCGGAGCAAGTCGGTCGAGACCCACGTCGGCTCGATGTCGGGCAAGATGGCCCTCATGCCGCTCCCTGCCTTCGAGCCCGGCGGCCGACGCACCAGCACCCGCGGCGGCACCATGCTCGGCCTCACGCGCAAGTGCACGAACCGCGAGATCGCCTACGAGCTGGCCAAGCACCTCTACCTCAAGCCCCAGGACCTGGCCGAGCGCTTCCGCAACCTCAACATCCTGCCGCCGCTCAAGGACGCCTGGGCGCTGCCCGCCTTCGACGAGCCCAGGGCCTACTGGTCCGATCAGCCCATCGGCCGCCTCTACGCCGAGCTGGCCGACGACGTGCCGCCCCAGTACACCAGCCCGTTCATCGGACTGGCCAAGGGCAAGCTCGGCGAGGTCGTCTCGGCCGCCGCCATCCGCTACAACCAGAAGGGCGAGGAGGGCTTCGACGACTTCCTCCGCAACCGTCTCGAGCAGGCCGCCGACTACGTGCGCACCCAGATGAAGCGGAACCCGTTCTGATGCTGAGCCGCAAGCTGTTCCACTGGCAGCACAAGTACGCGCCCTACCTGTTCGTCACCCCGTTCGTCGTCGTCTTCTGCGCGTTCGGGCTCTATCCGCTGGTCAAGAGCCTGGTGCTGTCGTTCTACATCACGAGCGGGCCCCGCAGCCGCGTGTTCGTCGGCCTCGCCAACTTCGCGTTCCTGCTCCACGACCCCGACTTCCTGAAGGCGGTGCGCAACACCGTGACGTTCGCCGCCTTCTCCGTCTTCCTCCAGCTCCCGCTCAGCCTGGGCCTGGCGCTGCTGCTCAACAAGGCGTGGCTGCGTGGCCGCAACGTCTTCCGGCTCGTCTTCTTCTCGCCGCGGCTGGTGGGCATGGTGTTCGTCGCCGTGCTCTTCGCGGTGATCTTCCAGCCGCAGTTCGGCCTGCTCAACCGCGTGCTCCACGCGCTGGTGGGGCTCGACCTCGACACGAAGTGGCTGGGCAACGCGCGGCTGGTGATGCCGGCGCTGGTGCTCACGTCGCTGTGGATGTACGTCGGGTTCAACATGATCTACTTCCTCGCCGCGCTCCAGGCGGTGGACCAGAACCTCTACGACGCGGCAAGGGTCGACGGGGCGAACGCGTGGCAGCAGTTCCTGCACGTGACGGTGCCGCAGATCAAGCCGGTCGCGGTGTTCGTCGTGGTGCTCAGCACGATCGGCTCGTTCAAGCTCTTCGAGCTGCCCTACCTGATGCTCGGGAACGGGGGCGGGCCCGAGAACGCTGGCCTGACGGTCGTGATGTACCTCTACCAGAACGGCTTCGAGACGGGCGACCTGGGCTACGCCTCGGCGATCGGCTGGACGCTGGCCCTGGGTGTGCTGATCATCTCGCTCGTCCAGATGCGGGTCACGGGTGCGTGGAGGCGCGACTGACGTGGTGCGCAAGACCCTCCGCATCGTGCTCTACGCGTCGCTCGCCGCGGCGGGCGTGGTCATGCTCGCGCCGCTCGTGTGGCTCCTCGCCGCCTGCCTCAAGCATCCCAGGGAGCTCTTCTCCTACCTCTTCTTCCCGCCGCTCCGCCACCTCTCGGTGCGCAACTTCATCGACCTGTTCACCGAGATCCCCTTCCTGCGCTTCCTCATGAACAGCTTCTTCGTCACCTGCGTGACGGTGATGATCCAGCTCTTCTTCTCGTCGCTCGGCGGCTTCGCGCTGGCGAAGTATGAGTTCCGCTTCAAGAAGCCCATCATGGTGCTCATGCTCGCCACGATGATGATCCCGGGGCAGGTGATGCTCGCGCCGCTCTACGAGCTGATCTACCGCGTCGGGCTGATGGACTCCTACCTCGGGCTCATCGTGCCAGGGTGTGTCAGCGTGTTCGGCATGTTCCTCTTCCGCCAGTCGATGCTCCAGATCCCCGACGATCTGCTCGAGGCGGGACGCATCGACGGGTGCAGCGAGTTCGGCCTCTACTGGCACGTCGCGCTGCCCGTCTCGCGCCCGATGATCGGGGCCTTCTGCCTCATCGCGTTCATGGGCACGTGGAACAGCTTCCTGTGGCCCCAGATCGTGCTCCACACCAGGGAGCGCTTCACCCTCCCCATCGCGCTGACCCAGACGGTCGGCCTCTACAGCCAGCAGTACGGCGTGCTGATGGCTGGCACACTCCTCTCTATCCTGCCCGTCGTCGTCCTCTTCCTGATCCTCCAACGCGAGTTCATTAGCGGCCTCACCGCCGGCGCGGTCAAAGGCTGAGGATGAGGGGGACGTGCTGGCCGTGTCTCCCCGGCGCCCGTGAGAGGGGGTCACTGGTGGCCGTCGGGGTGGCTGGCCTGTGGCTGGCTATTACCGGATTTGCGCAAATCCGGTAATGCCGCGCCCCATCTCCACAGGTTGGCGGTCGGGCTTCGCCAGCGAAGGTGAGCAAGGCGGCCGACGTGGCTAGGCTATAGTTTCGCACTTCTCAGATAGAGGAAGGCCCGATCGTCCGTATGCTGGGTGGGTCGCGAAACCTTCCCCGTATAGGAGGAATCGGGCCGTGAGTGTGCGACAGATTGCTACGGAGTATCCTATCACGTGCAGTGTGAGTTTCAACGGGATTCTGGCGCTTTTCGCGGGGGCCTTCACCGGGCCGACCTCGCAAGCGGGGACGGCGGCTGGCGAAGCCGAAGGCGTGGGTGCGCCGTCCGTCGTGTCGCTGGGAGCAGGTCGAGGTGCGCGGGTGTCGGTTCCGCATATTCTGACCCCCTCTTTTCCAGAAATTCTGACCGGGTGTTG
>CBFDBL010000206.1:0-9139 GCA_965603035.1 uncultured bacterium | reverse complement strand
CATCAACCTCCCGTAAATCGAGCAGAAAAGGCCGGAACTGGCGAACTTGGGCTAGGGGCTGGCGGCCGGGTCGCTGGGGGAGGGCTGCGCGACGGAGAAGTCGAGGACGCCGAGCCTGTGGTCGCTGAGGCCCGTGGACTGGAGGCGGTAGCGGATGGGCTGGATGCGCGGGCCGAGGATGCACTGGTCGATGTCCCACAGTGGCCAGGGCTCGGGCCAGGTGGCGGACCAGCCCGTGCCGACGGCGTCGTAGGCGTGGGCATAGCCCTTCGGCATGGCGAGCGAGCGCAGGCGGCGCGAGCCGTTGAGGTCGCCCGCGGCGAGGTCGGCTTGGTGCGTGACGAGCCGGTCGCGGATGTCGCGCAGCAGGCGGTAGTGGTAGTAGGTGCTCGGCGCGTCGGCGAGCACGACGGTGAGCGCGCCGTGGGGCGACTCCCATTCCACGAAGTAGGCTCGCCGCGGGATCCGCTCTTCCTTCAGCACGAGGCGCGTGCGGCCCCGCGCGACCAGCAGCATGTTGTGCTGGTGCACGCAGGTGAACTCGGTGCCGAGCGCGGCGGCGATGCGCGCCGTCGCCTCGGCGCGGTAGACCTCCGAGAGCACGCAGGCGTCGGGCTCGAGCGCCTTGAGCTTCGCGAGGGTCGCCCCCCACCCGTCGCCCGCCCCGCCGACGTTCCAGTGCACCAACCGCATCTGCCGCGCGGGGTCGCCCTGCGGGCGCGGCGGCCACCAGCGGTTCTCGACCAGCAGGGCAGAGACGATGGGCGGGACGCTGAGGACGAGCGCGGCCAGCGCGATGCGGCGGCACCGACACAGCCGCGACAGCAGCGCCGTCGCGAGCAGCACCGCCGCCACCGCCACCGACGGCACGATGAAGCACCGCGCCGTCCACCGCGACCCATCCCGCCACACCTGACCCACCAGCCACACCCCGAACACCACCACCACCGCGTTCGTCCAGAACCAGTCGAGGAACGCCCCGATCCCCCGCTTGACCAGCGGCCAGCCCGCGGGCGCCGCGGGAGCCGCGGAGGGCTCGGGCGCCGGCTCGGCGGGGGCGGCGGCCTCGGGGCTCTCCGGGGCGTCCGTCGGGTCGCGCTCGCTGTCGCCTGGGGCTTCTGCCATCGGGGGCTCTTTCCCTTCTCGCGTCGTTCCGCCCGGGGGCGGGAGGCTACTTGACTTCCTTGATCCGCAGGTTGCGGAACTGGACTTCGAGCGGGCCGCCCGAATGGACTTGCGGGGCGATGATGCCCTCGCGCGCGATCTTGGGGTCGGTCTCGGTGTAGTCCACCATCACCACGCCGTTGATCGTCAGCGTGATCCGGTCGCCCACGGCCTTCACCTCGTAGTCATTCCAGTCCTTGGGCTTGATGGCCCTCTTGAGGTCGGCGGGCTTCGGCCTGGCCATGGGGCGGTTGCGGCGGGCCTCGTCGTAGAGGGTGCCCCACCAGCCCGCCCCGACGTCGGCCTGGTAGCCCGAGACCTCGTGGGACTTCGGCACCCGCTTCGAGCGGAACTGCACGCCGCTGTTGCCCTTGCCGCCGAGCAGGCGGATCTGGAAGCGCAGGATGAAGTCGCCGTAGGTCCTGGTCGTGGCGAGGAAGTCGTTGTGGCGGATGCCTGGCGAGCGGCCGACGAGCATGCCGTCCTCGACGATCCACAGCTTCTGGTTCCCCTCCCAGCCGGTCAGGTCCTTGCCGTTGAAGAGCGGTGCGAAGCCCTCCTCGTCGGCCTCGCCCGCAGAGATCGTCCCGACCAGGACGAGCAGCAAACCAGCAACGCAGGGGTGCCGCATGACTGTCCTCTCTTTCTTCGTCTCACGGAGTGTCGAACCAGAAGATGCTCTCGAAGTAGGTGGCGCTGTCGCGCTCGGTGCGCATGGGCACCGGGCGGTGGAAGACGTCCACGAGGCGCAGGCCCGCCATCTCGGCGATGGCGGGGTAGAGATCGTGGCGGTCGTTGGCGACGACGAAGAGCCTGGCCTTCGGCTTCAGGTGCGGCCGCAGGCGGCGGAAGACGGTCGCGATGTCCTGCTGGTAGGCCGTGCGGGCCTTCTTGCTCTTGCCGAGGGACATCGGGCCGATCTCGGCGGAGTCGCGGCGGGCGATGTCCGGGAACAGCTCGTAGGCGTAGCGATGCTGCTCGTGGTAGTCGATCAGCCCGACGTAGGGCGGCGAGGTGAACACGCCGTCGAGGCGCAGGGCCTCGGGCAACTCGACCGTCCGCGCGTCGCCCTGGAGCACGGTCACGTCGGCATCGGTGCGCAGCTTGTCGTACTCGGCGATGCGCTTCACCGTGTCGCGCGAGTAGCGGCGGAAGAACTTCAGCGCATCCTCGACGGGCCGGCACGTCCGCTTGTGCTTGACGCACCAGTACTCCTCGCCGGGCTTCAGCGGCTTCTTCGGCCGTGCGAGGTCGTAGTGCTTGACCAGCCGTGCGGACCGCGTCGCGCGGCTCAGGATGATCCGCAGCACGTCCTGGTGCTCGTAGTCGGCGAGGATGCTGCGGTAGAAGAGCACCTGCTGGAGGCTCCGCGGCGCGAGCCAGGTGCGCAGGTACTCGCTCTCGGTGAAATGGGGACAGTCACCGTTTTCATGGAGCGCCGCGGTGAAGGCCTCGACCCGTGAGAGCGCGGCGCGCACCTCACGTCGGAGCGCCGGCAGGTCGTAGCGGCGGGTCTTGGCCTCGATGATGCGGCAGTTGAACGCCGACAGCTCGATCCCCAGGGCGTGGATGCCCAGCGGGTTGGCCTCGACCAGCGTCGTGCCCGAGCCCGCGAAGGGGTCGAGCACCGTATCGCCCGCGTGGAAGAACCGTCGCAGGAACAGCTCGACGAGCTGCGGGATGAACTTGCCGAGGTAGGGATGCAGGCGGTGGACGTGCTTCGTCCGCTGCCACTCGGGGAACTCGATGAGCGAGAGGTCGCATCCGAACTCGCGGAGGTTCTTCTGGATGTCGGCGTTGCCCTGGACGGCCCTGTCGTCGAGGAAGATGGCCCGCCGCTCGTCGCCCGTCAGGCCCGTCGTCGAGGTCGCCGGCGGCTCGAGCTGGGAGAACGGGGTCCCCGTTGCCTGTTCGCTGCAAGTGTCGTCGTGCGCGCCACGCGTCACCGCCAGCCAGCTCCTCGTCTTGACGCCACGGGTGCGGCTCCTCCACAAGGCGGGATTATACGGTCAGAGGGGTCCGGGCGTCAAGCAGAGCGCCGGGGTAGACAGGCCCCCAGCGCATGGGTCTACTGGGGCTGATGCGCCGCGACGACAGCGGGAATGAACGCCGATCCCTGGGAAGCGCCCCGTGCAAGCGGCGTGGCGGCGAGTACCTCGTCGTCCTGCTCCTCGGGCTCCTCACCGACGTGTCTGAGGGCGGCGGCGCGTTGCCGTGCTTGACAGGTGGGGCGGATTGGGGCAGGATACGGTGGCGGCGGCGCGTGCCGATGGCTCGCGCGAGATCCCCCCGACACAGGGCAATCCGTTGCCGACAAGGAGGGCGGCTCCGTGGCGAACACGATGACGAGAGAGGACGTGCTCGAGGCAGCCGAGCGCGAGGGCGTGCGGTACGTGCGGCTGTGGTTCACCGACATCCTGGGGTTCCTGAAGTCGATGGCGATCTCGGTGGACGAGCTGGAGGGTGCGCTCGACGAGGGGATCGGGTTCGACGGCTCGTCGGTGGAGGGGATGGCGCGGATCGAGGAGAGCGACGTGATCGCGCTGCCCGACCCCGCGACGTTCGTGCTGCTGCCGTGGCACGACGACGGGCACGGGAAGGTGGCCCGGATGTTCTGCGACGTGCTGGAGCCGACGGGCGAGCCGCAGAAGGCGGACCCGCGCGCGGCGCTCAAGCGGGTGCTGGCCCGTGCCGAGGCGCAGGGCTATCGCTTCTTCGTGGGCCCGGAGCTCGAGTACTTCTACTTCCGCTCGGCGGAGCGTCCGGAGATCGTGGACAAGGGCGGGTACTTCGACCTGACGCCGCAGGACGTGGCGAGCGATCTGCGGCGCGAGACGTCGTTCGTGCTCGAGCAGATGGGGATCGGGGTCGAGTACAGCCACCACGAGGTCGCGCCCTCTCAGCATGAGATCGACCTGCGCTTCACCGATGCCCTGGCCATGGCCGACCGCGCCATGACCTACCGCTTCGCCGTCAAGGAGGTGGCCCTCAAGCACGGCATCCACGCGACCTTCATGCCCAAGCCCATCTACGGCGAGAACGGCTCGGGGATGCACGTCCACCAGTCGCTGTTCGCCGGCGAGCGCAACGCCTTCTTCGACGCCGCCGACCCCTACCACCTGTCGGCGACGGCCCGCCACTACATCGCCGGGCTGCTGCGCCACGCCCCCGAGCTCACCGCCGTGACCAACCAGTGGGTCAACTCGTACAAGCGCCTCGTCCCGGGCTACGAGGCGCCCGTCTACATCTGCTGGGGGCAGAAGAACCGCTCGGCGCTCGTCCGCGTCCCCCGCTACAAGCCGGGCAAGGAGCGAGCCACCCGCGCCGAGCTGCGCAGCCCCGACCCCGCCTGCAACCCCTACCTGGCCTTCGCCGTCATGCTCGCCGCCGGCCTCGCGGGGGTCGAGGGCCGCTACGAGCTGCCTCCGCCCGTCGAGCGCGACGTCTACCACCTCACCCCCGACGAGCTCGACGAGCTCGGCATCGCCCAGCTGCCCGGCAGCCTCTTCGAGGCCGTCGCGCTCACCGAGCGCAGCGACCTGGTCCGCGAGGCGCTCGGCGACCACATCTTCGAGAGCTTCATCGCCAACAAGAAGCTCGAGTGGGCGCGCTACGCCCGCCACGTCAGCCAGTACGAGCTCGACGCCTACCTCTCGGTCCTGTGACGCGGCGGGGATGGGCCTCGCGGTGCGGGCGGGGGCTAGAGCGGGCGCTCGTAGATGCGGTAGGCCTTGTAGCGGCGGAGCTGGATGGCCTTCTCGATGACGCCGAGCGAGCGCAGGTTGCTGGCGGCGACCCACGAGACCTCGCCGGCGTCGTAGCCCTCGTAGAGGCTGCGGTGGATGAACTCGATGATGAGGAGGACGGTGACGCCGGCGGAGCGGTACTCGGGGAGGGTGCCGGCGCCGAAGACGCGCGCGGCGTGGACCCTGCGCTTGCCGAGCAGGAAGTGGAGCCATCCGAAGGGCAGGAGGCCGCCGTTCATCTTCTTGAGCACGGGGCTGACGTCGGGGATGCCCATGATGCAGCCGACGGGCTCGCCGTCGAGCTCGCAGACGAGGACGAGCCTGGGGTCCACGACGGCCTTCATGTCGCGCCCCATGGCGCGGATCTCGGCGTCGGTCGCGGGCACGAAGCCCCAGTTCTCGCGGCGTGCGGTGTTGAACAGTCGGCCGAAGGTCAGCACCTCCTCGTCGTAGCGGCTCATGTCGATGGCGCGGACCACGAGGCCCGGGTGGCGCTTGTGGATGGCGGCGGCCAGGCGCTCGAAGCGCTTGATGGTGGGGAGCCCAGGGGCCACCTGGTCGGCGGTGACGTGGAAGGCAAACAGGTCCATGTGGCCGGTGAAGCCGGCTCCCTCGATCAGCTCGACGTAGTAGGGCGGGTTGTAGGGCATGAAGACGAAGGGCATCGAGTCGAAGCCCTCGACCAGCACGCCGATCTCGCCGTTGATGTTGGGGTTGAAGGGCCCGCGCATCACCGCCATGCCGCGCCCGCGCAGGTGGTCGCCGGCCGCGTCGAAGAGCGCGCCCGCCACCGCGGGGTCGTCCACCGTCTGGAGGAAGCCCCAGAAGCCGGCCCGCTCGTCGTAGCGCTCGACGTGCGCGCGGTCCACGATCGCCGCGATCCGCCCCACGGGCCGACCGCCGCGCCAGGCCAGGAAG
Source organism: uncultured bacterium (assembly GCA_965603035.1). GTDB lineage: Bacteria > Planctomycetota > PUPC01 > DSUN01 > DSUN01 > CAZDNN01. The sequence continues at coordinate 3,311 of CBFDBL010000206.1, read as the reverse complement.
AGCGCGAGCTCGCCGTGCTCGAAGAAGGGGTTGCGCGCGGGGTCCAGCGTGCGGGCCACCGCGCTCCGCAGCGGCGGCACCCAGTGCGGGTCGCCCTCGTAGAGCGCCCAGGGCAGCCGGACGAAGGCCTTGCGCTCCCGCGCGCCCTCGGCCGGCTTGACCTCGACGCGGCCCGCCGCCACGGCGGCCCCCTTTCAGCAAAGGGGCAGACGCGGTGCCTGCCCCCACGGCGCATCCGCCATCGCCCCGCGCGTCACGTCGCCTCGGCGGCGGCCGCCCTGGCGCGGTCGCCGCCCTTGTACTCGGCGTAGGCGGCCTCGAGCGACTCGACCAGGAAGGTGATGTCGTCGGGCTCGTGCAGGGCGGTGGGGATGGCGCGCAGGACGGTCGAGCCGCGCGGCACGGCCGGGTAGACGACGGCGCTGAGCCAGATCCCGTACTCGCGGCGCAGCAGGTCGGCGACGTGCAGCGCGCTGGTGCCGTTGAAGGTGATGGGCGTGATCGGCGACTGGGGGGCGCCGATCTCGAAGCCGCGCTCGCGCAGGAGTGCCTGGAGCATGCGTGCGTTGGCCCAGGCCTTCTCGCGGCGGGCGCGTGCCTTGCGGACGAGCTCGAGCGACTTGAGGGTCGCGGCGACGGTGGCCGCGGGCGCGGCCTTGGTGAACAGGATGGTGGGCGCCATGCAGCAGATGTAGAAGATGACGGGCTCGGCGGCGGCGACGAACCCGCCGTAGGTGCCGAAGGCCTTGCTGAAGGTGCCCGCGTGGATGTCGATGCGGTCCTCGACGCCCAGGTGCTCGGCCGTGCCGCCGCCGCCCTCGCCCAGCACGCCGTTGCCGTGGGCGTCGTCCACGAGCAGCCGGGCGCCGTAGCGGTCGCGCAGGTCGCAGATCGCGGGCAGCGGCGCGAGGTCGCCCTGCATCGAGTAGACGCCGTCCACGATGATGAGCTTGGCCTGGTCGGGCTCGCTGCTCTCGAGCACGCGCTCGAGGCTGGCGGGATCGTTGTGGCGGAACCAGCGGATCGAGGCACCCGACATCTTCGCCCCACACACGAGGCTGGCGTGGGCGAGCTGGTCGAGGATCAGCAGGTCCCCGGGCTTCGCCAGGCACGCGACGGTGCCCATCATCGCGCCCGCGCCCATGGTGAAGGTGAGGGCGGCCTCCGTGCCCTTGAAGTCGGCGATCTGCCGCTCGAGCTCCAGGTGCAGCTCGCACGTCCCTGTCAGCCGCCGCGCGCCCATCGGTGCCCCGATGCCGTAGCGGGCCGCGTAGTCAGCCGCCGCCGCACGCACCTCGGGGTGCACGCTCATGCCCAGGTAGTCGTTGGTGCTGAACTGGAGCATCCGCCGGCCGTCGATCTCCATCCACGGCCCGGCGTTGTCGATGGGCGAGACGCCGAAGAGCACCCGCTTGGCCACGGGCACCTCGTCGGGCGGCGCGACGCGCTGCTTCTTCGGGAACTCGACGCACCGCTCGAAGATATCCGCCACGGCTGTTCCTGCCTGCTCTCAAAGGCCCCACGGCGAACGCAGCACACGCCATACACCCCGATCGTCGAGCGCTAAGATACTGATTTTGCCTATCCGGCGCAAGTGCCGCTCCCCCACATTCCGGGCCGACGCCCGCTTGCAAAACCCGCGCCTGCCGCTATCATCGGCCGGCGACGCCGAAGATCGCACACCGTCGAGGAGCGGCCATGGGCCTCGTCCGCTGGATCGTCCGCCAGGCCGTCCGCCGCAGGCTCCGCCAGGTGGCCCGCGCGCTGGCCGACCCCGCCGGCACCCAGGAGCGGCTGCTGCTCGACCTCGTCCGCCGCGCCGCCCACACCGAGTGGGGGCGCGCCCACGCCTACGGCCGCATCCGCTCGGCGCGCGACTTCCAGCAGGCCGTGCCCGTCACACGCTACGAGGACATGGCGCCGCTGTGGCACAAGGCCTTCGACGGGGCACGCGACGTCACGTGGCCCGGCCACATCCGCTACTTCGCCCAGAGCTCGGGCACGACCACCGGCACCACGAAGGTGCTGCCCATCTCGCGGGACATGATCCGGATGAACACGCGGTCGGGCGCCGAGCTGGTCGGCGTGCTCGAGCGGCAGCTCGGCGGCGCCGACCTGGTGGGGGGCCAGACCCTCTACTTCGGCGGCTGCACCACCCTCAAGCGCCGCGGCGCCTGCTGGCAGGGCGACGCCAGCGGCATCATGTCGCGCCACGTCCCGCCCTTCGCCTCCCGCTTCCGCCTGCCGGAGCCGGACGTGGGCCGGATCGGCGACTGGGAGCAGAAGGTCGAGGCCATCTGCCGCCGCTACCTCGACCACGACGTCCGCGCCGTCGCGGGCCTGCCCATGTGGTCGTTCATCCTCTTCAACCGGCTCGTCGCGGCCGCGGCCGAGCGGCGGGGGGGGCCGGCGGCGACCGTGAGCGACGTGTGGCCCGCCCTGCGGGCGTACATCTACTTCGGCATGTCCATCGAGCCGTACCGCGAGCAGTTCCGCCAGCTCCTGGGCCCCTCGGTCGCGATCGTGGCGACCTACTCGTCGTCCGAGGGCGGCATGACCGCCGTGCAGACCGAGCGCGACGACCCGTCGATGCGGCTGGTGCTCGACTGCGGCGTCTTCTACGAGTTCGTGCCCATCGGCGAGCTGAGGAACCGCTCGCCGACGCGGCTGACGCTGCGCGACGTCGCGGTCGGCGAGGACTACGCGATCCTGCTGAGCGCGGTCTCGGGCGCCTGGGCCTATGACGTGGGCGACATCGTGCGGTTCACCTCGCTCGATCCGCCGAAGATCACCTTCTCGGGCCGCACGCGGCTCGCGCTCAACGCCTTCGGCGAGCACATCATCCAGGAGCACCTCGACGGCGCCGTGGCCGAGGCCTGCGCCGCGACGGGGGCGGCCGTCCGCGACTTCACCGTCTCCGCCTACTTCCCCTCCGTCGTGCCGCCCTGCGGCGGGCACCTGTGGCTCATCGAGTTCGCCGGCGAGACGCCGCCCGTCGGGCCCTTCCTCGACCGGCTCGACGCCCATCTCCAGGCCGCCAACGACGACTACGCCAAGTACCGCACCAACGACTACGCCATCGCGGAGCCCCACGCCATCGTCCTGGCCCCAGGCACCTTCTACGAATGGGCGCGCCGCCGCGGCAAGCTCGGCGGCCAGCACAAGGTGCCGCGCGTCGCACACGCCGACGAGATGGTCGACGAGCTCCAGCGCATCTCGGCCGCGCTCCAGCCCACCGCCGACGGCGGCTAGCCGCCGAGCGGGCCGATCCAGCCCAGCACGGCATACCACGCCGCCGTCGCCCGCAAGCC
>CBFDBL010000205.1:0-9140 GCA_965603035.1 uncultured bacterium | reverse complement strand
CTTGCCGTCTTCCAGTCATCCAGTCATCCATCCCTCAGGCCTTGTGCTTGTAGGCCTCGATCATCTTGGGGATGACCTCGAAGAGGTCGCCCACGATGCCGTAGTGGGCGACCGCGAAGATGGGGGCGTCGGGGTCGGTGTTGATGGCGAGGATCTTCGACGACTCGACCATGCCCGCGCGGTGCTGGACGCTGCCGGAGATGCCGGCGGCGACGTAGAGCTTGGGGCGGACGGTGGTGCCGGTCTGGCCGACCTGGTGGTCGCGGCCGATGTGCCCGGCGTCCACGGCGGCGCGGGACGCGCCGACCTCGCCGCCGAGCACGTGTGCCAGCTCGCGGATGAGCTCGAAGCCCTCGGCCGAGCCGACCCCGGCGCCGCCCGCGACGACCACCTTGGCGCCCTTGAGGTTCACGGTCCGCTCGGCCTTCACCCGCTCGAGGATCCGGACCAGCTCGGCCTCGTCGTCGAGGGTGACGGCGACGGGCACGACCTGGCCGGTGCGGGCGGGGTCGGGCTCGGGCATGCGCATGACGCCCTCGCGGACGGTGGCCATCTGGGGCCTGTGGTTGGGGCTGACGATGGTGGCGATGATGTTGCCGCCGAAGGCGGGTCGGATCTGGTGGAGCAGCTTCTCGTAGTGGGTCTTGGAGACGGGGTCGGTGTGGTCGCCGATCGCCAGGTGGGTGCAGTCGGCGGTGAGGCCTGTGCGGAGGCGGGCGGCGACGCGTGGTGCGAGGTCGCGGCCCGCTGGGCTCGCGCCGAAGAGCACGATCTCGGGCTTCGCCGCCCCGACCACCTCGCAGATCACGCGGGCGTAGGGCAGCGTGCGGTAGACGGCCAGGCGCTCGTCGTCGGCCACGTGCACCACGTCGCAGCCGCAGGCGATGAGCTGCTGGGCCTGCTCGGCGAGGCCGTGGCCGCAGAGCACCGCGGCGAGATGCTGGCCGAGCGCGTCGGCCAGCTCGCGGCCCTTGCTCAGCAGCTCGAGACTCACGTCGGCGATCTTCCCGCCGTCCTGCTCGGCGAAGACGAATACGCCGCCTGCGCGATCGGTCATGGTCAGGCTTCCTCAACGGCACTTGCGATGTGCGATGGCCGATCCGGGAGGCGGCTCCGTCGGCGCCGCCAATCGCAGACCGCAAATCGAGAATCTAGTCGAGCACGTGGTCCTCGACGAGCTCGTGCATGAGGGCAGCGATGCCGTCGGCGGTCGGCTCGATGCTCTTGTGCTCGGTGGCGACGAGGGTGACGAAGTCGATGTTCTTGACCTGCGTGGGCGAGCCCTTCTTGCCGCACCGCTCGACGTCGGCGCCGAGGTCGGCGGGCGCCCACACGGGGATGAGCAGGCCCCGGCGCTCGAGGTCGGCGACGAGCGGCTCGCAGTGCTGGTCGAGCAGTGCGGGGTCGGGCTTGCCCTTCTCGGGGTCGAGCTGTCGAGCGACGGCTCCGCGCACCTCGAGTGGCGAGCGGGCGCGCTTGTAGCGGGGGACGAGCTTGGCGCGGCGCGCGCGCGGCTCGTTGGCCTCGTCCACCACGGTCAGGAGCGCGGGCAGGAGTGCCTGGACGATCTCGTAGCCGCCCTCGATGAGCCGCCGGGCCGTGATCTGGCCTGGCGAGAGCTCGAGGATCTCGGCCACGTAGGTGAGCTGGGGGATGCCCAGCGCGCCGGCCACCTGGGGCCCCACCTGCGCCGTGTCGCCGTCGATGGCCTGGCGGCCGGCGAACACGAGGTCCACGTCGCCGAGCTTGCGGATGCCGCAGGTCAGGGCGTAGGCCGTGGCGAGGGTGTCGGCGACGGCGTAGGAGCGGTCGGTGAGGAAGCCGACGGCGTCGGCGCCGCGCATGAGCGCCTCGCGGAGCTGCTCGGCCGCGCTCGGCGGGCCCATGCACAGCACGGTGATGTGGCCGCCGTGCTCGTCGCGCACGGCGAGCGCCATCTCCAGCGCGTGGAGGTCCTCGGGGTTGAAGATCGACGGCAGGGCCGAGCGGTTGACCGTCCCGTCGTCGTTCATGGCCTTCGCCGTGATGTTCTTGGTGTCGGGCACCTGCTTGACCAGGACGACCGTGTCAAAGGGCATCAGACGGGCTCTCCGTAGCGGCTGCGCTGACGTGTGATTGCCGATCGCGCGCGGTCGGTCGGCCCGGCCCGTCCGTTGGGGCCAGCTCGCAAAGCGCAGATCGCAGGTCGCAAAGGCTCGTTTATCCTTCGAACTTGCCGAGGACGATCGCGGCGTTGTGGCCGCCGAAGCCGAAGCTGTTGCACAGCGCGACCCGCACGTCGGCCTCGCGCGCGGTGTTGGGCACGTAGTCGAGGTCGCAGTCGGGGTCGGGGAACTCGTAGTTGATGGTGGGGGTGATCACCCCGCGGTCCAGGGTGAGTGCGGTGATGACGAGCTCGGCGCCGCCGGAGCCTCCGAGCAGGTGGCCGATCATCGACTTGGTGGAGCTGATGGCGAGCCGACGCGCGTGGTCGCCGAAGGCGCGCTTGATGGCGCGGGTCTCCATGGGGTCGTTGAGCGGGGTGGAGGTGCCGTGGGCGTTGATGTAGTCCACGTCGCCGGGGTCGAGGCCGGCGGAGCGTAGGGCCTGCGTCATGCAGGCGGCGGCGCCTGTGCCCTGGGGCTCGGGCGCGGTGATGTGGTAGGCGTCGCAGGTGGCGGCGTAGCCGAGCACCTCGGCGTAGATGTGGGCGCCGCGGGCCTTGGCGTGGTCGAGCTCCTCGAAGACGAGGATGCCGGCGCCCTCGCCGACGACGAAGCCGTCGCGCTCGCGATCGAAGGGGCGGCTGGCGCGCTCGGGGTCGTCGTTGCGCCGCGAGAGGGCCTTGCAGCCGATGAACGACGAGATGCCGAGGGCCGTGACCGTGGCCTCCGAGCCGCCCGTCACCACCGCGTCGGTCAGCCCGGTGGCCACGTGGCTCCAGGCCGCGCCCATGGCGTGGGTGGACGAGGCGCACGCCGTCACCGTCCCGAAGTTCGGACCGCGGAGCCCGTGGTAGATCCCGATGAGGCCGGCCGACGCGTTGGCCATCATCTTCGGCACGGTGAAGGGCGAGACGCGGCGCGGCCCGCGCTCGCTGAGGATGATCTTCTGCTCCTCCACCGTCTCCAGCCCGCCGATGCCCGTGCCCACGATCACGCCCAGGCGGCCGGCGTCCTCCTGCGCGACGTCGAGGCCGGAGTCGCCCATGGCCTCGGCGGCCGCGACGAGGGCGAGCAGGGCGTAGCGATCGATGCGGCGGGCCTCGCGGGGCTCGACGACCGGCGCGGGATCGAAGTCGCGCACCCAACTGGCGATGCGCACGGGGAAGCCCGTGGTGTCGAAGCGGGTGATCTCGCTCGACCCGCTGCGGCCCGCGCACGCGGCCTCCCAGAATGCGTCCTTCCCGCGGCCGAGCGACACGACCGCCCCGAGGCCCGTGATGACGACTCGACGCTGGGTCATCACGATGGTTTGCTCCTTGTCATCCTCCCTGGGCAGGCGGGCGGCGGGGCCGGCGCCGCCGGCTCCACCCCCCTGTCGCCGCACCCAGGCGAGGGGATCGTCAGATCGCCCAAGGGCCGCCGCCCGTCCGGGCAGCGTCGCTCCACCCTCGGCGCGCGCCGGCGATTCGCCGCGGCCGCGGGGGAGCCTTGCTGGGGGAGCCCGAGGGCACTATCCCTGGTGCTCCGAGATGTACTGAATGGCGTCGCCGACCGTCTGGATCTTCTCGGCCTCCTCGTCGGGGATCTCGATGCCGAACTTGTCCTCGAACTCCATGACAAGCTCGACCGTGTCCAGGGAGTCGGCGCCCAGGTCGTCGATGAACTTCGTCTCGGGGGTGACCTTCTCGGGCTCGACGCTCAGCTTCTCGCAGATGATGTCCTTGACCTGTTCCTCGATGCCAGGGTCTGCCACGCCGTGTCCTCCTGTGTCCGATGTGGTTGCCGTTCGCGCGGGGCTCTGCGGCCCCGCTCGCGTATCGCCGGGCGCCCGGCGTATCGTCGGGACCATCGGTGAGGATGGTCGCGCTCGCAGTCGGGTATCGCGGGCGGCCGCCAGCCGGCGACGGGGCCGGCGGGGGGCATCGCGAGGCGCCTGTCCCCCTTTCTCCAAGTGTTCCCGGCGGTCGCTCGCGGCCGGGTCGCAACGGGGTTCCGTGGCTCTCTATATCGCCAGCCCGCCGTCCACGCGCAGACACACGCCGGTGATGTAGCTGGCCTCGTCGCTGCACAGCCAGCGCACGGCGCGCGCCACGTCGGCGGGCCGGCCCATGCGCGGCAGCGGGATGTTGGCGAGGATGGCCTGGCGGGCCTCCTCGGGCAGCTTGGCGGTCATCTCGGTGTCGATGTAGCCCGGGGCTAGCGCGTTCACCCGGATCCCCTTGCGCGACACCTCCTTGGCGACGGACTTGGTGAAGCCGATGATGCCGGCCTTCGAGGCCGCATAGTTGGCCTGGCTGGCGTTGCCCATCAGGCCGACGATCGAGGCGATCGACACGATGCAGCCCGCTCGCTGGCGCAACATCTGCCGCAGGACGGCGTGGGTGGCCACGTAGGTGCCCGTCAGGTTCGTCGCGATGACGGCGTCCCACTGGTCCTTGCCCATGCGCAGCAGGAAGCCGTCGCGGGTGATGCCGGCATTGTTCACCAGGATGTGGACGCCGCCGAAGGCCTCGATCGTGGCCTGGACCACCTCGGCCATGCGCGCGGCGTCGGTCACGTCGGCCTGGAAGGCGAGGGCCTGGGCGCCCAGTGCCTCGAGCTCGGCGGCCGCGGCCTCGGACGATGCGCCGACGTAGTCGGGCACGGCCACGCTGGCGCCGCAGGCCGCCAGCTCCCTGGCGATGGCCAGGCCGATGCCCGCGCCGCCGCCCGTGACGATGGCCGCCTTCCCTGCGAATTCCGTGTCCTGGGTCAAGAGATCCGTCTCCTGGTTGCGGGCGCGCGATCGAGGGCGCGGGGTCCCGCCCCGCTCGGTCCTGCCCCCGGGGGGGAGGGGCCGGCCGGCCCCTGGCCTGACACCTCACATAGTTCTAGCGATCGAGCCCGAGATCGCAAATAGAAAACCGGCGATCGGCCCTATTCATCCCCGCCGTCCGGTGGCGCGAGGTCCCTGTACGTCCGGATATTGCGCGTCGCCAGGCTGGCGTCGATGCGGCCGAGCAGGCCTGTGAGCACGCGGCCCGGGCCGACCTCGACGAAGCGGCGGACGCCGCCTGCGAGCAGGTACCGCATCGAGTCCTCCCAGAGGACTGGGCGGGTGAGCTGCTCGACCAGCAGCCCGCGGATCTCCGTGGCGTCCACGACGGGCTTGGCCGTGACGTTCGAGATCACGGCGGTGCGCGGCTGCGAGATGGCGACGCGGCTCAGCGCCTCGGCCAGCCGCTCGGCGGCCGGGCCCATCAGCCGCGAGTGGAAGGCGCCGCCGACCTTCAGCCGGATCGCGCGGCTCGCGCCGAAGCCCTTGCTGTGTGCCGCGATCCAGGCGAGCGCGTCGCCGTTGCCCGAGAGGACGATCTGCCCGGGGCAGTTGTAGTTGGCCGCCACGGCGTAGCCGTGCTGGTTGGCCGCCTCCACCACGTCGTTCACCCGCTCGCGCTCGAGGCCGAGCAGGGTGATCATGCCGCCGGGGTTCTCGCGGCCGGCCTCCTCCATGAACTGGCCGCGGCGGTGCACCAGCACCACGGCGTCCTCGAAGGCCAGCGCGCCCGCGTAGACCAGAGCCGTGTACTCGCCCAGGCTCAGCCCAGCCGCCGCCGTGGCCGCCGACGCGTCGCCGAGGGCCCGCCAGGCCTCGAGCGCGGCGATGCTCACCGTCAGGATGGCCGGCTGGGCCATCGACGTGCGGCGCAGCTCCTCGCCGGGGCCATCGAAGCACAGCGCGGCCACGTCGAAGCCGACCGCGGCGCTGGCACGCTCGAAGACTGCCCCGGCCTCGGGGCAGGCCGCGGCCAGCTCCCGGCCCATGCCCACCCGCTGCGCGCCCTGGCCCGGGAAGAGGATCGCGAAGCTCTCGGGGTCGATGTGCAAGGCCGCTGCCCTTTCCTTCACGCGTCGGCCGCCGCTACCAGCGCACGACGGCGCCCGACCAGCTCAGGCCGGCGCCGAACGTCACGAGCACCGCGAGGTCGCCCCGCCGCAGCCGGCCGCTCTCGTGGGCCTCGTGCAGGGCGATCGGCACCGTCGCCGCGCCCGTGTTGCCGTAGCGATCGATGTTGATGAACAGGTGATCCATCGAGATGTCGAGCCGCTCGACCGCGGCGCGCATGATCCGCTCGTTCATCTGGTGCGGGATGATCAGCCCGACGTCCTCGGGCGCCAGGTCGCACGCCGCCATGCACTCGTTGACCACCGCGACGATCTTCCGCACCGCCAGGTTGAACACCTCCCGGCCCCGAAGCTTCACGAAGTGCTGCCGCCCGTCCAGCGTCGCGTGGCTCGGCGGCTGGAACGAGCCGCCGCCGGGCATGGTCATCGACCGCGAGTTGGCCCCGTCGGCGCCCATCGTCGTGTAGAGGATCTCGCCCGGGGCGCCCGCCGCGCACGCCGAGACGACCGTGGCGCCCGCGCCGTCGCCAAACAGGATGCAGCTCGTGCGGTCGGTCCAGTCGGTGAACTTGCTGAGGGCCTCGGTGCCGACGATGAGGATGTGGGTCATCAGGCCGGCGCAGATCATGCCGCGGGCCATGGCCAGCGAGTAGCCGTAGCCGGAGCAGGCGGCCAGCAGGTCGTATGCGGGGACGGGCACGGCGCCGAGCTTGGCCTGGAGGAAGCAGGCGGTGGACGGGAAGTTCATGTCGGGGGTCATGGTGGCGCAGATGATGAGGTCGAGGTCGCCGGGCTCGAGGCCGGCCTCGGCGAGGGCCTGCCTTGCGGCGGGGAGGGCCACGTCGCTGGCGGCCTCGTCGGCTCGCGCGATGTGGCGTTCCTTGATGCCGGTGCGCGCCGTGATCCACTCGTCGTTGGTATCGACCAGCGCCTCGAGGTCGTGGTTCGTCATCACGCGTTCGGGGACGTAGATGCCACAGCCGGAGACGGCTGCGCGCGGCTGGCTGGCCATGAGGCTCCTCGCGGTAACGGGCTGGTGGATCAGGGGTTGAGGCCCGCGACGATATGCTCGTTGACGCGGTAGGCGGCCGCCTCGGCCGCGCTGCGGATCGCGTTGGCGATGGCACGGCTGTCGGAGCCGCCGTGGGCGATCATGCAGTTCCCGTTCACCCCCAGCAGCGGCGCGCCGCCGTGCTCAGAGCAGTCCACGCGCGCCGCCAGCTCCCGGAGAGCGTACTCGCACAGCTTCGCACCGATCCGGCGACGAAGCGTCCGCTGGAAGGCCTCGCGAAGCATCCTGATGAGGGCCTCGGCCAAGCCCTCGCTCACCTTGAGCAGGACGTTGCCCACGAACCCCTCGCACGCCACGACGTCCGCCGCGCCGCTGAACACGTCGCGGCCCTCGACGAACCCGATGTAGTTGAGCGACGAGCCCTCGAGCAGCGTCGCCGCTTGCTTGACCAGCACGTTGCCCTTGACCTGCTCCTGCCCGATGTTCAGCAGACCCACCCGCGGGAGCGTCTTGCCATAGACGTCCTGGCTGTACGCCGACGCCATCACCCCGTACTGGTAGAGGTGCTCGGGCGTGCACTTGACGTTGGCGCCGCAGTCGATGACGAGGGTGAAGCCGTCCACCGTGGGCATCCCGACCGCGATGCCGGGGCGGCGCACGCCCTCGAGCAAGCCGAGCCGCAGCGTGGCGAGGGCCACCACGGCCCCCGTGTTCCCGGCCGACACCAGCGCGTCGGCCTCGCCGGTGGCGAGCAGCTCGACGCAACGGGCGATCGAGGAGTCGGGCTTGCGGCGAACCGCCTCGATCGGCTTGTCGTTCATGCGGACGACCTGAGACGCGTGCAGGACCTCGACGCCGCGCGGCAGCCCGCCCAGGGCACGCGCCGCCAGGTCGATCTGGGCCCGGTCGCCGACCAGCACGACGTTGTGGCCGTCGAGGACCGACAGGCAGTCGATAGCCCCTTCGACCACGACGCCGGGAGCCTCATCCCCGCCCATCGCGTCTACGGCTATCCGCATGCCTCACGATTCCTCGGTGCTGGCCACCTCACGGCCGCCGTACCACCCACAGTTGTGGCACACGCGATGAGGTTGCTTGGGCGTGTGGCACTGTCGGCAGGGCACCAGTTGGGGCGCCTTGAGCGCCTGGTGGGCACGCCGCTTGCGGCCCCGCGCCCGAGAGATCTTCCGCTTTGGGTTCGCCATGCCACCTTGCTCCTTCGGCCCGCCCACACCCTCGCCAGGGCGGAAGCTGCAAAGCCAAGAGTGTACCGAAATCGCCCCCTTCTGTCAACCAAATTTGCCCGCTCACACCGCTGCTCGGCGGCTCGCGCGCCGCGCCAAGTCATTTGTTCCCCTGCGCTTGCGGCGACATCGCGCCCCGCGGCCGGCGCGCGGGACGCGCTCACGCCTCGAGCCGCTCCCTGAGCTGCTCGACGCCGGCGTCGAGGGCGGCCTCGAGGCCGTCGGGCCTCCTGCCGCCGGCCTGGGCCATGTCGGGGCGCCCCCCGCCGCCGCCCCCGATCAGCTTTGCGGCAGCTTTGATGATGTCGCCCGCGTGGAGCCCGCGCTCCACGAGGTCCTTGCTCAGCGAGCACAGCAGGTTGGCCGAGCTCGCGCTGGCCGTGCCGAGCAGGAGCGCGATCGAGGCGTGCTGCTTGCGGAGCTGATCGCTGGCGAGCCGCAGGTCGTTGGGCTTGGCGTCGGGCAGGCTGCCGGCGATCACCACCGTGTCGCCCACTCGCACGCGCTCGCGGAAGGGCCCGTCGCCCGCGGCGCCGGCGAAGCTCTGCCGCTTCGCCTTCTCGAGCTCGCGCGCGAGCTGCTTCGCCTCGTCGATCAGCTCCTGCGCCCGCTCCACCAGCCGCTCGCGCGGGGCCTTGAGCACCTCGGCCAGACGCCCCAGCTTCACCTCGAGGTCCACCGCGCGACGGTACGCGGCATGGCCCGTGACCGCCTCGATCCGCCGCACCCCCGCCGCGATGCCCGACTCGCTCACGATCCGGAAAAGCCCGATGTCGCCCGTCCGCGCACAGTGGGTCCCGCCGCACAGCTCCCGCGAGAAGTCGCCCACGCTCACCATCCGCACGGCGTCGCCGT